>NZ_QJOT01000009.1:0-265752 GCF_013393165.1 Paenibacillus sp. 79R4
TAGCTTTAATTTTATAGTGTGGAGCCGTGGTGTAGAGGCCTAACATGCCTGCCTGTCACGCAGGAGACCGCGGGTTCGAATCCCGTCGGCTCCGCCATTATTTCTAATTACGGAATAAGAGTATTGATTTATCAACAAAATATGATATAATTTTTGTTACTGTCATTATTATTTGGCTCGGTAGCTCAGTCGGTAGAGCAGAGGACTGAAAATCCTCGTGTCGGCGGTTCGATTCCGTCCCGAGCCACCATAACATAAATAATGACAAATGCCGGTGTAGCTCAATTGGTAGAGCAACTGACTTGTAATCAGTAGGTTGGGGGTTCAAGTCCTCTCGCCGGCACCACGTGGAGGCTTAGCGAAGTGGCCAAACGCAGCAGACTGTAAATCTGTTCTCGTACGAGTTCGGTGGTTCGAATCCATCAGCCTCCACCAGTTATATAGGGGCATAGTTTAAAGGTAGAACAAAGGTCTCCAAAACCTTTGGTGTGGGTTCAATTCCTGCTGCCCCTGCCATTTTTCAAAAAAAGAAAAGAATATTTATTATGGCGGTCGTGGCGAAGGGGTTAACGCACCGGATTGTGGCTCCGGCACTCGTGGGCTCAAGTCCCATCGATCGCCCCATTTCAATTAAATGAATATTATTGGGGATTAGCCAAGCGGTAAGGCAACGGACTTTGACTCCGTCACTCATAGGTTCGAATCCTATATCCCCAGTATTTATATGCGGACGTGGCTCAGCGGTAGAGCATCGCCTTGCCAAGGCGAGGGTCGCGGGTTCGATTCCCGTCGTCCGCTCCATCTATATTATGGCGCCATAGCCAAGTGGTAAGGCACAGCTCTGCAAAAGCTTTATCCCCAGTTCAAATCTGGGTGGCGCCTCCATTTGTTTTTTTGCGGGAGTGGCGGAATCGGCAGACGCACAGGACTTAAAATCCTGCGGTAGGTGACTATCGTACCAGTTCAAGTCTGGTCTTCCGCACTGTTTGAACTCATGCGCCCTTAGCTCAGCTGGATAGAGCGTTTGACTACGAATCAAAAGGTCAGGAGTTCGAATCTCTTAGGGCGCGCCATATAACTAAATTAAATGTGCCGGTGTGGCGGAATTGGCAGACGCGCGCGACTCAAAATCGTGAGGGAAACCGTGGGGGTTCGAGTCCCTTCACCGGCATCACACAGACGGGTTTATAAAATTGCTTAAGAGCAGTTTTATAAACCCGTTTTTGTTCTTCTTATAAATAATCCCTGCAAAATACTCCCGAAAGCATACCGTTGACTTGGATGCTTTCGGGAGCTACTTATACGATGAAGAAGTTACAGCTGAATCTAATATAAGCTAGCTTCTCGCCCGCTGATCCATCCGATAGGTCTTCACCGCCGGAGGGGTATAGTTTGCGAATTGGTCCAGAATACCACTTGGGGTAGTATCTGTAATGACCATGGAGCGATAGTTATCGTGCATGAATCTCTCTTGGGCCATATGATCGAACAGAGCGATCAGGGAGTCGTAATAATGATGGATGTTTAGAAGCCCGCATGGCTTATGGTGCAATGCTAATTGTCCCCAGGTCAAGATCTCGAAGTATTCCTCCATCGTTCCGGGACCCCCTGGCAGGGCGATAAAGCCGTCAGCCAGTTCAGCCATCTTTGCCTTCCTCTCGTGCATGGAATCCACGATGATCAGCTCTGATAAAGTCGTATGAGCGATCTCACGGTCCTGCAAGAAGCTTGGGAGAACTCCTATCGCACGTCCGCCTTTTTCAAGGACAGAGCTGGCTACCTCACCCATGAGCCCGACGCTTGCGCCGCCGTAAATCAATGCAATGCCGCGTTCCGCCAGTTCATAACCTAACGCCCGTGCTCCCTCTTGATACACCGGGGATGCTCCAATACTGGAGCCGCAATATACTGCTATACTTTTCATAGTTCGGCTTTCTCTCCTTCATTTGAATATCTGCCTTTTAATTTGGCTTGATGGGATAGACATATTTCTTCCAGAGAGATGTCGTATCTGTTTGCAATAATCATTAAATTACCGAGCACATCTCCTAATTCCTCGATCAGTTCCTGTCGGTTCTCTTCGAATGTGCCTTCGATTTCATCCGGCCGGTCTCTGCCGATCTCCAATGCCCGAATGGCTCTTGCCACCTCTCCGGTCTCCTCTGCAAGGAAGCCGATGCGTACGAAGATGTCCAGATCGGACCAGCCTCTGTCCTTATAATGCTGCTTCACCCATTGCTGAAATTCAGTTATATCCACTTCAGAACCTCCACTAAAAAGACTAACATTCGGAACGAATGTTCCCTTTTCAGTATATCTTATTATTACTTCAAATTGGAAGCAATAAATGATTTATGAGCAAGTAGAGGAGGGGTCACTGGATAATACGATGAATGTGAAGCAAATATGCCTTCCGATTCAGCGGATTAGGACGGCTTCTGGATTTTTCCGGGGGTGCGCCTTCGATGGGATAATACTCTCCCGGCTTAGTGGAGAGAAAGCCTTCACCCCCTGTAAAAGAATACAATATCTGCTTCAGCGAGTCAGTATTACGCACCGGAAGGGCTCCCTGCAGGCTATATCCGTTAGGTTCCGGGATGGGATCGGAGAATGTGGCCTGCAGCCTAGTTAAATGATATAGGGCCTTATTCAAGCTGGACTCCGGAATACGCAGAAAATAGTTGTGGTAAGGCTCATAAACCAGCGTACTTGCTTCATCAAGAGCCTCCATCAGGACTAAAGGCACGAGATTACGAAAATCGCCAGCGGTTGTCACCGGGCTGGAGTATCCCGTCTGTGTCAGCGTAACGACCAAATCTCTTACTTCCCATCCATGCAGTCCTTCACGTAGTGTATCTTCAACGGTGTCTTTAATCGCTCTTTGAAACGGCAGGGGCAGCGAGCCGAGCTCTACTTCCCGGCGATATTGCAGTCCTGTGCCGGCGGCGCCGGGCTCAATTCGAAAGCCTATCGTGGCGTAGAAGGGGTTGCCTGCCTCGCCGATAAATTCAACAGAAGACCCTGTGGATACAGGTCTTTCTATGCAAATGACTTCGGGATTGGAGAAGTTCGCTTCAATCCCAAATTCACTTTTTAAAGTTTCTTCAATCACTTCTTTTTGAATATCTCCGAAAATTTTGATGCTCATTTCGCGAGTTACAGCGTTCTGCGCGTATTGAATGAAAGGATCTTCTGCGGTCAGGTCCTCTAGTGCCTCATGCAGGCGATGAGTGTCCTCGATTTGCCGAGCGGCAATCTGGATTCGGATCGGTGGTTCCTGAAAGGCAATGACCTTTATCCGATCAGAACGCTGTCCGAGAATATCCCCGATCCGTAAATCCGAACCGAACAGCACAGCTATATCTCCGCTGTACACGCAGGAGACTGATGTTCTTCCCCCGAGCTCCAAGGTTTCGAGCTTTTTGATTTTAAAGCTGAATTTCTCTTCCGCATCTGTTCGAATGATGTCAACTTCGCTGCGAATGGCCAGGAAGCCCTCGTAGACCCTGATATAAGCCAACCTCTCACCGGTGATACTCTTTTCCACTTTGAAGACAATAGCAGAAAGGGGACCTTCTTCATGTTCTTCATGGTGAAGGTTCACCGGGAAGAATTGCCGAAGATACTGCAATATCCGGTCAACGCCGATCCCTAGAGCAGCAGAGCCCGCAAGCACGGGAAATATCCGGGCCCCCTGTGTCTGCACACATAATTCTGTAAACAACTCACTGTCCTGAACCGTTACATTCTCGATATAATTGGATAACAGACGCTCATTATGAGCGGATAAGCGCTCGATCCATACATCTATGTCTATCTGGCGATCTGCTATTGCAACGTCAGGGCAACCTTCATTACTGATTTGCGTTAGCTCAATAACCGCATCCGTAAGGGAAAGTTTGATTTCCTCTATTACTTTGCTGTAATTGGCACCGAGGCGATCCATTTTATTAATGAACAGCATCGACGGGATTCCCAGATCGGTCAATGTGTTCATCAGCACTTTGGTCTGCGACTGTACCCCTTCAACCGCGGAGATGACGAGAATTACCCCGTCCAGGATACTGAGCGAGTGCTCTACTTCGGATATAAAATCGGCATGACCCGGTGTATCGATCAGGTTGATTTTTACGTCGCCGACCCAGAAGGATACCGCAGAAGCTTTGATGGTGATTCCCCTTTTCCGTTCAAGTTCCAGGGAATCCGTTATTGTGTTCCCTTTATCTACGGAGCCAACCGCATTAATAATGCCGGTTTCAAGCAGAATACGTTCCGTTAAAGTCGTCTTTCCAGCGTCAACATGGGCCAGTACCCCTATATTTATCGTTTTCATGATATAACCTCACTATTATATTCATTGGATAGAATGTTCCTTTCGTCATATCATTTTTGAATTGCCGCATGTACAACGCCTCCATTTATTTAGGTTGAATTTAGTGTAGCATCATTTCTAATATTTTAATTGCATAGCATGTGAATTAATGTAAATTATGAATGGAAACTTTAGTTATAGTTGTTTTCGGAATGTGAGAACACGTAGAATAAGGAAATAGAACTTAGAGGAAGGCAGGTGGACGGATTGATCATCAGCGCCAGCAGAAGGACGGATATTCCCGCTTTTTTTGGAGATTGGTTCATGAAAAGGATAGAAGAAGGTTATTTCTACAGGGTGAATCCGTTCAATACCAAGCAGGTCAGCGGCTTTAGCCTGAAGCCAGAGGATGTGGACATAATCGTGTTCTGGACGAAAAATCCGCGGCCTTTTCTGAAGCATCTGCCTACACTGGATGACAAGGGTTATAGCTATTACTTTCAATTCACGTTAAATGATTATCCGTCTGAATTCGAGCCTAATCTTCCGACGCTGGACAACAGGGTGGAGGTATTCAAACGGCTAAGCCAGCAAATTGGTTCCAACCGGGTAATATGGCGTTATGACCCCATTATTATTAGCAGCTTAACGCCAGTGGAATATCATCTGCAGCGGATTGAAGCTCTGGCCCGGCAACTGAACTCGTATACTCATCGCCTAGTAATCAGCTTTATGGATTTCTATGGGAAGACGGAGAATAAAATCAAGAAGCAGCCCGGCCTAAATGATGTTTCTTTTACGGATATAACGAAACCCGAATATCAAGGGCAGCTTGAAGAGATAGCACAGCAGATCAGCCGCATTGGTAATGCTAACGGAATGCAGGTCGAGACCTGCGCTGAGGCTGTTGAACTGGCGCATTGCGGTATTCAGCATGGGAGTTGTGTAGATGGAGAATTGATTTCCGGACTGCTTGGTAGCGATATTCAGGCCAGGAAGGACAAAAACCAACGGGGAGCCTGTCAATGTGTCGAATCGGTGGACGTTGGAGTATACAACACCTGCAAATTTAATTGTATTTACTGTTATGCGGTGCAAAGCGAACAAGCGGTGGATAAGACGTTGAAGCACCATAATCCCGACAGTCCGTCCCTAATTTATCAGTATGATCAAGAGATTGATATCAGAAAATCTTAATTCGATAATTCCTTCAAGGCTGCTTGTCAAGTGTCCAGCATCACCGTACAAATTTTTTCGTTATGTTATACTCTCTGGGCATATTCGAAAATCGTTGGTTTGGCCCCTTAGCAGGAGGGTTTTACAAAAAAAATTGTATGAAGGATGAACGAAATGCTAGTAATTAAGCGAGATGGTTCAGAGGTTGCGTTCAATCAACAGAAAATTATTGATGCGATTTGCGCAGCTATGAACAATACGGAGAAGAAGGTAGATTTGGAGCTTGCACATAAATTAGCGGACAAGGTGACGCACAAGATCTCCAAACTCGATAAAGTAGACATTGAGCATATTCAGGATGAAGTTCAGTCTGCACTTATGAATAGTAGAAGAAAAGACGTCGCTGAGGCATATATCGCCTATCGTGAGGTCAGAACCTTGAAGCGGCGCGAGCGCAGCAGCCTGGATCGGAAGGTGCTGGGATTGCTCGAGCTGACGAATGAAGAGGTGCTGAAGGAGAATTCCAATAAAGACGGGGCGACGATTCCGACGCAACGCGATTTGTTGGCCGGAATTATGGCCAAGGATTTCGCTCAGACCTACATGATTCCTAAACGGGTGGTTGAAGCTCATAATAGCGGTGATCTGCATTTTCATGATCAGGACTACAGCCCGTATTTTCCAATCTACAATTGTATGCTGATCGATCTGAAGGGGATGCTTGAGAATGGCTTCAAGCTCGGCAACGCTCAGATCGAGACGCCAAAATCAATTACTACAGCGACTGCGATTACTGCGCAGATTATTGCCCAGGTAGCCAGCCACATCTATGGTGGGAATACGATTAATGAAATCGATAAAATTCTGGCGCCTTATGTCCTGGAATCCTTCAAGAAGCACTATCGCAAGGGATTGGAATGGCTATATATGCTGGAGGAGTCCGAGATCAACGAGCTCGATATCTCTTGGGAGAATGAAAAATTGCACGAGAAATACCCTCGATGCCTGGACTATGCGAAGAAGCTGACGGAAAAAGAGACCTTTGATGCCTTTCAATCTCTTGAATATGAGATTAATACGCTCGTGAGCGCTAATGGGCAGACCCCGTTCAGCACGTTTGGCTTTGGCCGCGGCTTGTCTTGGGCTGAGCGTCAGATTCAGATTTCTATTCTACAGAACCGGATCCGCGGTCTGGGCAGGGACGGGAAGACGGCTATTTTCCCGAAACTGATTTTTGCTATCGAGGATGGCGTTAATTTGAAGCCCAGCGATCCTAACTACGATATTAAGCAGCTGGCTTTGAAATGCAGCACGCTGCGCATGTATCCGGATATTATATCTGTTCCGAAAGTGAAGGAGATTACGGGTTCCTTCAAATTTCCAATGGGCTGTCGTTCTTTCCTGGGGGTATATGAGGAGAATGGAGAGCTGCTGCATGACGGACGCTTCAATATGGGGGTTGTGACCGCTAATCTACCTCGTATTGCCATCCGTGCTCAAGGTTCGGAGGAGAAATTCTATCGGCTTCTGGACGAGCTGCTGGAGGCTTGTAAAGAAGGGCTGCTCTATCGGATTGAGCGGCTAAAAGGGGTTAAGGCCAAGGTGGCTCCGATTCTGTACATGGAGGGGGCGGCGGGCAGCCGGCTTCATGCGGAAGATACGATCGATCACTTGCTGGAGAATGGCCGGGCTAGCATTTCGCTTGGTTATATCGGTATTCATGAGACGATGATGGCCCTATACGGCAGATCTATCTTTGAAGATGAAGTGCTCCGTGCCAAAGGTTTGGAGATCGTCAAATATTTAAGTCGTAAAACAGCGGAGTGGAAGGAAGAGACGGGGTACGGCTTCAGCTTGTATTCAACCCCCGCGGAATCCTTATGCTATCGCTTCTGCAAGCTGGATGAGGAGAACTTCGGTGTAATTCCTGGCGTGACGGATAAAGGGTATTACACGAATTCCTTCCATCTTGACGTAAATAAGAAAGTGACTCCGTTCGAGAAGATTGAATTCGAGCGGGTGTATCCGCAGCATGCAAACGGCGGCTTTATCACTTACTGCGAGTTCGATTCCCTGGTGAATAATCCGGAAGCATTGGAGGCCGTATGGGATTACGCCTATGAAAGAGTGCCTTATTTCGGGACCAATACACCAACGGACAAATGTCTCGAATGCGGCTATGAGGGGGAGTTCGAAGCGACTAACAGCGGATTCAAATGTCCGAACTGCGGCAATAGCAACCCGAAAACTTCATCCGTCATCCGGCGCTGCTGCGGTTATTTATCGGAGCCAAGCCAACGCCCGTTCAACGTCGGTAAACAGAAGGAAGTTCTGTCCCGTGTTAAGCATATGTGATGGCTATGTATATTGCTGATTATAAGAAGTTTGATGTCATTAATGGAAAAGGGCTGCGCCATTCGCTGTTTACTTCGGGATGTACGCATCACTGCAAGGGTTGCTTCAACGCGGCTACCTGGAATTTTAACTACGGGACGCCTTATACCAAGGAGCTGGAGGATCGGATCATCGCCGATTTGAATATGCCGGATGTGAGGATAGCGGGGCTATCCATATTAGGAGGCGAGCCCTTTCAGAATGTGGAAGGCCTGTCCCCGTTAATCTCAAGGGTCCGCCGCGAATGCCCGGGTAAGGATATTTGGATCTGGTCCGGGTATACCTTCGAGGAGATTGTTGCGGATGCCCCTAAGCTAAAGCTGCTGTCAGACTGCGATGTTCTGGTCGACGGCAAATTTATACTGGAAGAGCGAAATTTGAAGCTGAAGTGGCGTGGTTCAAACAATCAGCGAGTCATTCATATTCAGGAAAGCCTGAAGGCGGGGCAAGCTATTTCATATGAATAAATAAGGAGAAGCCGCTCTTTCCGTGATCAATGGAGAGAGCGGCTTCTTAATTAGCTTTTGATCGTGATTTCACTATGGGGATCGCAATTTTTGACAATGGATTTGAGACGGTTGAGCTCCCAGCGATGGCATTTGCAATGGAGCACAGCCTCCTGACCCGAGGACGGTTCCTCATAGCTTGGGTCGCGGTTCAAATAAAGTGCGATCTCTTGCCGAATTTCTTCGCTTTTACGGCTGCTGATCATTACAGAGACATGCAGCCTGATACCGCGGAGCGATAGTTTGACCGATTCAAATACGAAAATATAAGCGATAACGGAATGCGTTGCCTGTTCAAAGCCAAGCAGCCAAATGGCACTGATGAATATAAGGCAGTTGAACAACCAGATCATTGCCTCTGTCGAGATTGGCAATTTGCAGTGTAGCCAATCGAATAGCTTCTCCGAAGCATCCAGAGCCCCACCGAAGCGAATGGCGATTCCGACCCCAAAGCCCAATGATAATCCGCCAGCGAGTGCAGCCGGAACGGGGTTACTGGTAAGCGCAGGGAAGGGATGGAGCATAAATGATCCGAGCGAGAGCACGAGCAGCCCGAGGATGGATAGAGATGTGAAGCCGCCGATTCGCTTCCAGCGCTGCAGCATAAGCAGCGGCAGATTAAGCAGAAATAAGAACAGGCCAAGCCTCATCTCTGTGTAAAAGGCGAGTAATGCCGATAGTCCGGTCATTCCGCCTACGATGATTCCGTGTGGCATCAGGAATAGCTCCAGGCCGATAGAAGCGAGCAACGCTCCGGCAATGACACCCAATACCCTCGTAAGCCGCCGGGAGTCGGGAACTCTGGTGTGAAGCTGTCGCTTCACAGGAGAGAATAACGTGAATTTGCCGTTCAAGTTCATTTCCCCTTTCCAAACCGTATTGCCTGGCGAGATAGTGATAAAATGCTATCCGAAAAGCAGCGGTTTAGGAAGGAAGGTTCTCTTCCTGAAGTATGCTTTGTTAGACCAGGCGTTGGTGATAGGGTACATCAAGTCTGTGAACATATTGCCCATGGAAAATATTAATCGATAAAAGAACGCCGCAGAGCGACGAGGAAACGCTGAGGACAAGGACAAGGGCCGGACAGAACGGAAACAAGCGCGAGGATAATATCTACAAACATGACATGCCAAGCACTTTCTCCGTTGCCGGATGGACGGTCCGTTTGAGATCTGCTACAACTTTTACAGTAATGGAACTGGAGAAAAATGTTGATACGGATTGATCTGCCGGATGAACTTCAGGCTGGCGATAGCCCAAGGTTCTCTATACGCCAACCTGACTTTAAATCCGCTATATGCTCTAAATCATGAAATTCCACTCAATAATATCTGTCTAATCTGCTGCTGGTGAAGACGCTCGCCAAGAACGACTACCAATGCGTCCGAAGTAAGCAGTAAATCCGGGCCTGGATTGATGTGCTTGGAGTGGTTCTTCTCAATCACCGCGATAATAGTGGCTCCGGAGCGCTGGCGAATGCGCAGGTCACCGATCGTCTTACCGATCGCTTTATATTGAGGATCAAGTCTGTACCATTCAATAATAAGATCACCAAGAGCAACTTCGATATTTTCGAGAGCGGTCGGTTTATAGGTTATTCCACCAATAATGGCTGATACATATCTTGCCTCATCATCGTTAAGCGTAACCAGCGAGTTAATCTCGTCATGGTCATCTCTGTCATAATGGAACACTTCACGTCTGCCGTCATCATGAATAATAATGGCAAGCTTATCACCGCTTTTGGTTTCGACTACGAATTTTTTACCGATTCCGGGCAAATCCGTTTCTTTGAGATTCATTTTACTTCAGGCCTCCAGTTATAAAAATGACAAATAAGGAAAAGCATATAGCCATAAATCCCTCGGAATTGTTACAGGCAACAAATCGGCAAGGATTCTTGTGCTTAAGCTACAAACTTGCTGGTAAATTTAATTGGTGCTAACAGGGTGCGCTTGAGACGCAGAGAGAAAAGCGGTCGAAAGGAATCTCTAGGTATGGTCAGCAAATAATATGCCGCAATTGACAGTACCAGGAGAAATTGAACAAATGCCTTCTCGAGAGGAAGTTTATTCGGGAAAAAAGTACTGGCTCTTACAAAATGTCGGGTAGGATGGTTCGTCTTATAAATATGCTTATAGACCGACTTTTGATGCTGCCCCTGTTCGGGGGCCGTTTCTCCCGAGTAATTAACAAGAGAGACAGACATGATCAAGGCGAGACAAATCAGAAAAATGATTGCGACATTTCCTCTATTGCTCCTCGTCACGGCTGCCCCCCCTTTTTGATAGCTAGGTACTTTAAAGATAGCATAAAACGCCTGATATCACAAAAGAAAAGAGTAGCTAAAAATACCTCAGCAGGATGTAAACGCTCGATATCACGATTGACAACAGCATAAACGGAAAACCGTACTTCAAGAACTTCATAAAGCTGATGGGCTCATGCTCTTTGGCTGACATTCCGGCTGCGATCAAGTTAGCGCTGGCCCCGATTAGTGAGCCGTTGCCGCCAAGGCATGCTCCCAGCGAAAGACTCCACCATAATGGTTCAAGATTGGAAATCCCCATGTTGCCCATATCCTGAATCATCGGGATCATCGTGGCTACAAATGGAATATTGTCGAGAAAAGCGGAAGCGATCGCGCTGAGCCACAGAATTAACATAGAGCTAAGCAGCGGATCTCCGCCCGTCAGATTTACGGTACGCTCTGCAAGCAGCTTGATGGTTCCCGTCTCAACCAGCCCGCCAACAAGCACAAATAACCCAATGAAGAAGAAGATCGTCGGCCATTCCACAGACTGGAACGCTCTTTCCATGACCTGTTCTCCGGTTAGAAGCAGGAGCAGAAAAGCACCGGTTAAGGCTACTGTTGCTGACTCAAGATGCAAGCTCTGATGCAAGAAGAAACCTAATAAGGTCAGGCCCAGGACAATTAGTGATTTTATCATGAGCCTGGAATCCGTAATGAGGTCGTCCAGCTTCATATTCATGATAGCTTTGCGGTTCTCCTCAGAGGTCGTCATCCCCTTCTTGAAAATAACAGTAATTAATGGAATCGTGGCGGCCATGATAAAGATGACTACCGGTGTAAGATTCATTATGAAGGAAATAAACGTCAATTCTTTAGCTGCGCTTCCGATCATAATATTAGGCGGGTCACCGATTAAGGTCGCTGTTCCCCCGATATTGGATGCAATAATCATCGAGAACACATAAGGGAATGCCCTAATCTCGAGCTTGCGGGTCATGCTGAAGGCGATCGGTACCATAAGAATGATGGTCGTGACATTATCAAGAAAAGCAGAGCCCACGGCTGTTATAATCATTAATAAGCACAGTATCATTACGGGTTTGCCCTTAGCCTTTTTGGCCGTCCAGATTCCTATATAATTGAAAAGCCCTGTCTCGGCCATCGTATTGACGATAATCATCATGCCGATCAATAGCCCAAGTGTATTGAAATCGATGTGATGAATCGCCATATCCTGATTAATAATACCGAGAATGAGCATGAGTGCGGCGCCGATCATGGCGATTACGGTACGGTGAACCTTCTCTGAAATGATGAGCGCATAGGTGAGCAAGAATATACCGATGGCCCATATAGCTTGATGTTCCATATTTTCCTCCTAAACGATGACAGATAGGATTGCCGTTATTTTTCCACATGAAGGATGTATTATCCAGAGAATGGATTTCAAAGACAAAAAAAGAGCCCGCAACATGGCAGGCTCCTCCGTTAACTGTCGTCTTAAGTTGTAATGAATCCTTTGTACAAATTGCACTGCTGTTTATTCTATTATAAATCGTTTTGGATGTAAATATGAAATTTGCAGAATTTCGAATCGTGTTGGAGACTGTGAATTCATAACTGTGCGTTCCCCGCGATCCAAAGCGAGCTTGTTGAGCTGCCTCTCTAAGGTCTGATTGAGTCCCCGACTTAGGTCTAGTATAAAGAACCGTCCGCGGTCCGTTTTGAGAAAGCTTGATTCCACCTACAATATAGACATAAGGTTAATCAATTTGAAAGGCGGTGAATATGAAATGAGAACCAACCGGTCAAATGGTTTTGCGGTAATACTTATTGCTCTGGGCGCTTTGATCCTGCTCGGCAAGTTGTCTCCGCTTCTGGGAAGTGTGCTTGGCGGCTTGTTCGGAATATTGTTCGCAGTAGCGATGATTGCACTAGGGTATTATGGAATCCGCCGTGGAAATGCATTTTTTGGATGGATCGTCCTGTTCTTCGGGATCCTGTCCTTGATCTCTAAATTAGCCTGGTTGATCGTACCGGCAATCGGTATCGGTATTATCATCTACGGTGTCTCCTTACTTAGAGGGAACCATGGATATTGATATGAATAACGAATTTACTTACGAACGAATGACCGATCGTATAGGAGGGATGGAAAGCCATGAGCGTGTTTCGTAGAGTGCGGGATATTACATTAGCGAATTTGAATGAATGGTTGGAGGAGTCACAGGATCCGGTCAGATTGATCGATCAGTTTCTGATTGAGACTCGCCAGGAGATAGCTGAGGCAGAGAAATTGCATTATCAATATGCCGGCCACACCAAACAATTGAAGCAGCAGGTTGATCAAGCTAAAGTGATGCGCGATAAACGCGAAGAACAAGCGCTGCTTGCCCTCAAGGCTGAGGAGGAACATCTGGCTAAGCTCGCATTGCAGGAGAAGATGCTGTATGAAGAGAAAATTACCCAGTACGCCGACCTGTATGAACAAAGCCGGCAGTCCCTGCAAGATCTTGAGAGTCAGTTGAATGAATTAAAGACCGAATATCAGGTAGTCTATAGCAAGAGACAATATTATTTTGCAAGAATGGAAACACTTCGCTTGCAGCAGCGCATGAATCAGCGGATGAATGGCTTCGGAACACAGGATGTGCCCAAGATGTTCAATCGCTTGGAGGATCGGGTGTCCGATATGGAATGGGAAGCCCGCAGTCTTCGCGAACTCCGCAAGACAGGACAAGATTTCGTAAGCCAAGCGAACTCTACGCTGGATGAAGAGCTCTCCCGTCTGAAGCAGAAGCTGCAAGACAAGGGAGAGGAGTGAGACGTATGGATAGATTGTACCGCTCAAGACGTGACAGATGGTTCACCGGTCTGCTTGGCGGATTAGGTGAAAAATTTGGAATAAGTCCTGCTCTACTTAGAGTAATAATGATCTTCAGTGTATTCTTTACGGGCGGGACGACGATCATGATCTATCTGATTGCTTCCCTGGTCATATCGAAAGAACCTTATATTCCTCATGACCCGTATTTTAACGGCGGGTGGCAGCAGCGTGGTGGTTACGGCAACGGCGGCTTCGGCGGTCCGGGTGGAGGAGCACCAGGCGGTCCAGGAGGGTATGGAGGCAGCTTTGGCGGGAATTGCCGGCCTAACGGCGGCAACTTTTATAACGGTCCGTCCGGACAGTTCAGCGGTCCAGGAGTGAACTCCGCGAACCGCGGCAATTCGGATCTGGACTCTATGATGGAAGACATTGAGATGAAGGCAATGAAAAAAGAAATCGAGGAGCTTCGCAAGAAGGTCTCCAAATATGAGAAGGGAGATTTGTAAAATGGGAGTTTTTAAAAGAATTAAGGATATCACAAAGGCGTCGGTTAACGATATGCTCGATAAGGTGGAAGATCCAATTGTCATGTTGAATCAGTATTTGCGTGACATGGAGAAGGAAATCCGTGATGCTGAGGTGACAGTAGCCAAGCAAATGGCTGATGAACGCAGAATGAAACAGCGCTTGGAAGAAGCTGTACGCATCTCTGCACAGAGAGAAGCTCAAGCGGAAGCTGCCCTGAAGAATGGTCAAGAGGAAGTTGCCCGCAGATTGCTGGAAGAGAAGCTTCATTATGATCAGAAGCAAGTGGAATTCAGCCAACTGCATGCCAGCTCTGAAGCGCACGCTGCTGAATTGAAAGAACAGCTTCATGAAATGAAGGATGAGTTCTACAAGCTGCGCAACAAACGCAATGAGCTTGTAAGCCGTGCTCAAATGGCTAAAGCAAGAAAGCAAATGTCACAGGTCAGCAGCTTGCATTCGATCGACAGCGGCGGCGCATCGCTTGGTTTCCAACGTATGGAAGAGAAGATCATGCAGTTGGAAGCAGAAGCTGAAGTCGCTGGCGTAGTATACCGCAGAGATCCATCCTCGACTTATGTAAATCCTGCAGATGCTGAGAAGCAATTGAAGGTAGATGCTCAATTGGAAGCCTTGAAAGCTAAACTCAACACAACCCCAGCGGGTAAGGATAGCGCTGAATAATAGCTACAAGTCTTATGGACAATATGTTATGCTAGACGTGGTGAAGCCATACGGTAGAATATACCTTATGGCTTTTCCAACTCTTAGAACGGCAGGAGGTGCGACATGGATAAGCGAAAAAGACTCTTAGCCGCGGGATTGATTGTGCTCGGCGTCATGATGATATTCGGGAAAGGGCTAAGCTTCTTTACCATTGTTGCGCTCTTCTTATTGGGATACGGCATCTATAAGGTCCGTCAAGGAGAAGAAACGAAAACAGGATATATCCTGCTTGCCATTGGTGTCGGTTTGATCCTGCTCAACAATTTCATGCTGGTCGTTGCCATCCTGATGATCTCACTTGGTCTTTATTATGCGAAGGTACGTAAGGTTCAGCCACATGGCAGCTATACGCAAAGACAGAATATCACTTCTTCCGTCCATTGGGATCGTGATCCCTGGGTATTACAAAATACAAGCATGTGGCATATTCTTGGCGAATTGGATATTGATCTGTCGCTGGCCATTGTGGAAGGTTCTCATAACGTATTGATGTTCCAAGGGGTTGTTGGGGACATTGATATGAGCTTGTTTGAGGGATATGGAATCGAGATCGAAGCTTTTGTACTGTTCGGACAAATCGAATTGGGACAGGAGCGTCGCACAGGTATATTTAATCGGGTGAACTGGAGATCGCCGAACTATGATGTCTGTGAACAAAAAGTGAAAATAATGATTTCCTACATTATAGGAGATATTGATATACGTCTATCTTAAAGAGGTTGCATTAAATTTCGAAAGAGAGGATCTACGCCGCATGAAGAGAAAAAAGCCTGTCAGTATGGTCTCACGCAGTATGCGCGGAGGGATCCTCTTCTGTTTTATTTTATTAGCGGTCATTCTATATGTTCTGTATACATATGGTTATTTCCAACTGACCGATTCCTGGAAGAAAGCGATTATGGCAGGGCTTACTCTGCTGACGCTATTGATCAGCCTGGGTTCGGTATACGGCTTCTGGCAAGGCTACAAGTATAAGAAAAAAGTAGATACGATGCGCAATGCGCTGCTGCAATGGGAGAAGGGGAACCAGACCGGGACCGTTCCGGAGTTAGGTGAGGATGAGATCGGACAGTTGGGCGAGCAGCTTGTACGAATCGGCAAGCGCTGGGAGGAGCAGGTATCCTCCTTGCAGCGTCTCTCGACCCATAATGCGCAGCTTGCCGAGCAAGCCCGTGTATCAGCGATCGTCGAGGAGCGCCAGCGTCTGGCTCGTGAGCTTCATGACGCAGTCTCTCAGCAGTTATTCGCCATATCTATGACCGCTACGGCAGTAGGACGGACCATGGATAGGGATTTCGAAAAAGCCAGGCGTCAGGTGGAGCTGATTGAGGAGATGGCTTCCGTAGCCCAGTCCGAGATGCGGGCATTGCTGCTGCATCTGCGTCCGGTATATCTAGAGGGCAAGCAATTGTCTCAGGGCTTGCTGGAGCTCGTTAGCGAGCTGAAAGCGAAAGTGCCGATTGAGCTGATGCTGGAGATGGACGAAGGGCTTAATCTCGGGAAAGGGATCGAAAATCATCTGTTCCGCATTATTCAGGAAGCAATGTCGAATACGATGCGCCATGCCAAGGCCGACAAGATGGAAATTCGTATCCATCGGCGGGGGGATGTCGTCAAGGTCACATTAAGGGATAATGGGGCGGGCTTTCAGCTCGATGACAAGAAGCAAGCCTCTTACGGCTTATCAACTATGCAGGAGCGGGTGCTTGAGGTTGGAGGTTCAATCCAGATTATCACCGCTCCGGGCAAAGGTACTCGTATAGAAATCACAATTCCGTTAATGAACGAAGAGAACGGGGAGGATCAGCAGCATGGAGAATGAGATAGACAATGAAAGAGACATCAAGGTACTGCTAGTCGATGACCATGAGATGGTGCGGATCGGGCTGGCCGCCGTGCTGGGAACCGAAGATGGAATCGAAGTTGTCGGAGAAGCAAGCAGCGGGGAAGAAGGTATCCGTCTCGCTCAGGAATATAAGCCCGATGTGGTTCTGATGGATCTTGTGATGGAGGGGATGGATGGAATTGAAGCAACAAGACAACTGCTGAAATTGTATCCGGACTGCAAAGTCATCGTGCTGACGAGTTATCTGGATGATGAGAAGATGTACCCTGTTATTGAAGCGGGAGCCTTCAGCTATTTGCTGAAGACGTCGCGCGCTTCGGAGATTGCCGAAGCGATCCGGGCAGCCGCCAGAGGGCAGTCTGTGTTGGAATCGCAGGTGGCCTCTAAGATGATGAACCGGCTGAGACAACCGAAGGCGGAGACGCCTGCCCATGAAGATCTTACGGATCGGGAGATGGATGTGCTCCGGCTTCTGGCACAGGGCAAGTCCAATCAGGAAATTGCCGATGATCTGATCATTGGTGTGAAGACGGTCAAATTCCATGTTACGAATATTTTGGCCAAGCTCGGTGTAGATGACCGCACTCAGGCGGCAATCTATGCCTACAAGAATGGGCTTGCAGAATAAATAAAACCATCTGTATCCTTGTGAACAAGGACCTGGCATATAGCCGGGTCTTTTTGGTTTGAGGGACAATCTGTATAAAAGAGTGATACATAGAACAGCTTATGCGAGTATAAATCTTTTCTGGCAGGGAATCCTAGATTTATAGATTAGTAGATTCCAGAATCGGGGGATTTAAGATGCCGGGAAGAGAACGAGCAGGACTTGATATTTTGAAGCGTTTTGGCTTCTTTATGATTGGTTTTGCACTTATTATAATGATAATTGGCTTTGCTGGACGGGATGAAAGCAAGGTGAATAAAGTGGATGCGGCGGATCAACAATGGAAGAGCGTACTTGCACTGGCACAGAATTCATCGGAGGGAAAGCTGCATGCCACTGTGAAATGGCAGGGAACATGGAATTCGCTGCTTGAGCCTGGCGAGGCTGCTTATGCGCTAACCGCCAGGCTTGGATTGTCCATACCGGAGGAGAATGAGGTCCAAGGCCATACCGTTTACAACGCCCAGGGTTCTAATAGCGGCGTCTATTCAAAGTTGTCTGTTATGCCCGAAGAGGGAGGGACCTCCTATTATGTCATCCTGCTCATGGAAGGGGATGCTCGTGCGAATGCTGATGCTTTCCGTGAATTGCAGACCATTTATGGCCATTCGCTTCAGGATGAGGGGGTCGATGTGAACTGGAATGCGGCTCTGCAAGGTTCCGTAGCTTCCGGTTTTACCAAAGGCCTGAGGATGGATGCTCAGTCACCTGAGTATTCAGGCAACTCGATTCAGAAGTTATTGAATAAGATTGAACAGCAGACAGGGTCCACATTCAAGCTTCATAAAGCTGAAGAGTATATTGATGAAGACTCGCAGACGATAAGCCGCTCCTATGAAGCTGGAGGACTGCCGATATCTGTCCGCAGCGGAGATTACAATGTCTCCCTTCAGATGGCAGTGCATTATAATGTGGACACCGGCGAGCAGGAAATCTCCTTTGGATCCCCGCTGCTTACGGTAGAATATTAAAAACGAAGTATAAGATGAACTTAAAATTAATGTTAGATTAATATTAGATGAATTTTCAGGAAACCCAACAATTTTTGATATGAATGTGATGGCAACCTTCGCGTTAATGTGCTAAAATTACATCACTACCTAGTCATGCCTTGTAAGGTGATGGTATTGATAGGAATTGTATAAATATACACTATAATATATAGAAAGAATGAGGAGCCATGACTGAAAATCAAAATCTAGAATCACTTCAGACACCGGGAGCGGTATTTTTTATTTTTGGTGCTACTGGGGACTTGGCGCGTCGTAAGCTCTTTCCTGCTATCTATTCGCTGTATCGCGAAGGGAAGCTGGCTGAGGATTTTGCAGTTATCGGCGTTGCCCGGAGACCACGCACTCATGAAGAATTTCGGGACGATCTATATCGTTCCATTCAAGAGTTCTGCCGTTACAAAGTCAAAGAGGCTGACCTTGAGGCTTGGACGAAGTTTGCGGAGCATTTCTCTTATAAATCGCTGGATATTCACAATATCGATGGGTATCATGAATTGCGGGATTTAACGGAATCCGTGGAAGACCGCTTCAATATACCGGGTAACCGCTTGTTCTATCTCGCGCTCGCTCCTGAATTGTTCGGCAGCGTATCCTTCAATCTGAAGAAGGGCGGCATGCTTGCCAGCGAAGGCTGGCATCGCCTGGTGATCGAGAAGCCGTTCGGCTACGATCTGAGCTCTGCTCAGAAGCTGAACGAAGAATTAAGCCAAGTGTTCAAGGAAGAGGAGATCTTCCGGATTGACCACTATCTCGGCAAAGAGATGGTTCAGAATATCGAAGTTATTCGCTTCGGGAATTCCTTCTTCGAGCCATTATGGAACAATAAACATATTGCCAACGTGCAAATTACGCTGAGTGAGACGGTCGGCGTGGAAGAGCGTGGAGGCTACTACGATCATGCGGGGGCATTGCGTGATATGGGTCAGAACCATATGCTGCAAATGCTGACGATGATTGCTATGGAGGCGCCTAGCCGCCTGTATCCAGAGGATATCCGCGATGAGAAGGTTAAAGTGCTTCGCTCATTGCGTCCATATGAGTCTGAAGAAGACGTGAAGGCTCATGTCGTTCGTGGTCAATACAAGTCCGGAGAGAGCCAAGGCAAGGAGATGCCGGGCTATCGTCAAGAGGACAAAGTAGATCCGGAATCCACTACAGAAACTTACTTTGCGGCTAAGGTATTTGTAGATAACTTCCGCTGGGCTGGGGTGCCGTTTTATATTCGTACCGGCAAGCGTCTGCCAGTGAAGACCACGGAAGTCGTGGTGGAATTCAAACAAATGCCAACGAACGTATACTTGGGCCAGAAGCATAATCTTGAGCCGAATCTGCTCGTCATCCGCGTTAATCCGATGGAAGGCATTTATATCAAGATCAATGCCAAGAAGCCGGGGGCAGAGTCAAAGATCGAGCCATTCGCGATGGAATTCTGCCAGAGCTGTCAGGTAGGCATCAACTCGCCTGAGGCTTATGAACGCCTCATCTATGATGCGGCCAATGGCGATTCCACTTACTTTACCCGTTGGGATGAAGTAGCTGCAGCTTGGTCCTTCGTGGATCGCATCGCTTCCGCTTGGGGCCAGAACCCGTCTGACATCCAAATGTATCCTGCAGGATCATGGGGACCTGAGCAGGCCGATGAGCTGCTTGCTTTGGATGGATTCCACTGGTGGCCGGTGAACGGACAGGAAGAAGACAACGTAATCTGGATCAAGCAGTAAGTATATCTGATCCCGGATTTAACGATAATAAGCTATATAGAGAGTCGCGCCAAACGAAAAACAGTTTGGTGCGTCTTTTTTTGCCAAATGTCCGTGAAGGAATATGCGTACTTGCATAAAAAAATATGTTAAAATAAAAGGCATGAATTTGTGAAGCGAGAGGAAAGTGAGAATGAGCAAAGCATTGGAGCAAGAGCTGCAGCAGGAAGTGGACAAACGCAGAACGTTTGCTATCATTTCCCACCCGGATGCCGGGAAGACGACCTTAACGGAGAAATTGCTGCTGTTCGGAGGAGCGATCCGTCTAGCCGGCTCGGTTAAGGCGCGTAAGGCAAGCAAGCATGCAACGAGCGACTGGATGGAGATTGAGAAGCAGCGGGGGATATCAGTAACCTCTTCCGTGATGCAATTTGATTATAAAGGACACCGCATTAATATTCTGGATACGCCCGGTCACCAGGATTTTAGTGAGGATACGTATCGGACATTAACGGCTGCCGATAGCGCCGTTATGTTGATCGACGTGGCCAAAGGCGTCGAGGCGCAGACCATCAAGTTGTTCCAGGTCTGTGCCAAGCGGGGAATCCCGATCTTTACATTTATTAATAAGCTGGACCGTGAAGGACGCAGTCCGTTTGATCTGATGGAGGAAATTGAACAGGTTCTAGGTATTCGTTCTGTACCGATGAACTGGCCTATCGGCTCCGGACGCGAGCTGTGCGGTGTATACGACCGGATGAAGAATCAGGTGGAGCTGTTCCAGGGAGACGATCACGATCATATTGAAGTGAAGAAGGTCGAAGGCTACAATGATCCACTCATCCGTGAGATGGCTGGAGAATATTTGCATGATCAGCTATGCCAGGACCTGGAGCTGCTTGATGTAGCAGGAGACCCATTTGATCTGGAGAAGGTTAAGAATGGGCAGCTTACTCCTGTGTTTTTCGGCAGTGCGGTAAATAACTTTGGGGTTCAGACCTTCCTGGAGAATTTCCTGCAGCTGGCACCTAAGCCTGAGCCGCGTCGCAGCACGAATGGATCCGTTGAGCCTACAAATGAGAAGTTCTCGGGTTATGTATTCAAGATCCAGGCGAATATGAACCCGGCTCACCGTGACCGGATTGCCTTCTTGCGTATTGTATCCGGCAAATTCGAACGAGGTATGTCGGTGAAGCAAATGAGAACCGGCAAGGACATTAAGCTCTCTCAGCCACAGCAATTTTTAGCTCAGGACCGGGATATTGTGAGCGAGGCTTATCCGGGCGATATTATCGGTCTGTTTGACCCGGGTATTTTCCGTATTGGGGATTCGTTAAGCCAGGGCGGGGGCGTTGTCTTTGATGAGATGCCGACCTTCTCACCAGAGATATTTGCCAAAGTTACTGTAAAGAATGCGTTGAAGCATAAGCAATACCAGAAGGGGATTGACCAGCTGACCGAAGAGGGGACGATCCAAGTATTCACAACCGTTGGGTTTGAGGATACGCTGTTGGGCGTCGTCGGACAGCTTCAGTTCGAGGTGTTCGAGTACAGAATGAAAAATGAATATGGGGTGGATGTACAATTACAGCGTATGCCATTCCAATTCGCACGCTGGATCGTTGCCGAGAAGGTGGACCCGTCCAAATTCCGGATTAATTCAACGCTTGTAACGGATAAGAAAGGCAACTATGTGGCCTTGTTCGAGAACGAATATGCGATGCGTACCGCGATGGAGAAAAATCCGGATGCGAAGTTCCAGGAGACTGCTCCGTAAGCAACCTTTAAAAAGCTTGCAACAACGTTATATAGAACAAGCCTTTACTTGGCCGAATTTCGGTTAGTAAAGGCTTGTTCTATACATGGGGCAGCCATCTTATTTCAAAGGCTTTATTTCCATTTGAGCAAGCTGCTGATTGAGAATGGCGAGCAATTCATCCTGCTTGGTCTGATCGATGTTCTTCCAGATGATCTCGAACATGACACCAAGCCCGGGCAGCGCTGCTTCCTGAGCGTCGATGGAACCCTCAATCATCTCGCGCAGCCCCTCCTTGTCCTTGCCATGTACCTTGTGAATGACAGCCTGACGCAGATCAAGCATAATTGACATGGAGAACCCTCCTTGAAATAGTATAGGCCCAGTGGTTAATGTTCCCGATCCGGCCTGTATAAATTCAAGTTTTGAATCGAATATGGTATACTAGATCGAATCCAAAATTTCGGGGTGAAAATAGTGGCACGCACAGAAAAGAAACAATTTGCCGTAATAGGTATGGGAAGATTTGGTCTTAGTGTCGCGAGTGCTCTTAGTGGCATGGGATTCGATGTTCTTGCAATCGATGCGAATGAACAAAGAACCCAGGCTGTATCCAATATTGTAACACATGCGGTATCCGCTGATTCTACGGATGAAGAAGCGCTGCGAGCGCTCGGTATCCGAAATTTTGATGTCGTGGTTGTGGCGATTGGCCAGGATATCCAGGCTAGTATTCTCACGACTCTAATATTAAAGGATCTCGGGGGACCGCTGATCGTTGTAAAAGCGCAGAACGAGCTGCATGGTAAAGTGCTGAACAAAATCGGAGCCGATAAAGTCATATATCCGGAAAGAGATATGGGACTTCGAGTAGCGCATCATCTGACTTCACCTAATATTCTGGACTATATTGAGTTATCCGATGAATATAGTATCGCCGAGATGCGGGCGACTTCCGGCATGCTCGGTCAGAACCTGAAGGAACTGGACGTTCGGGCCAAATTCGGCTGTAACGTAATGGCGATCAAACGGGGCACGAAGATGAATATTTCACCTACAGCGGATGACCGTCTTGAGGAAGGCGATATTCTGATTATCGTAGGGCAGAAGAATGATCTTACGAAGCTGGAACTGGCTTATGCAGAATCTTGATCGGTTAGGATGAAATAAATATGATGGAAATTTTATCGCCGCAAAATGCCCGAGTGAAAGAGTGGGCCCTGCTGCTTGAGAAGAAGCAGCGGGACAAGCAGCATAAATACCTGATCGAAGGCATCCATTTAGTGCAGGAGGCGCTTCGTTCAGGTGCGGACATAGAGTGTATTTGTTATGAGCAGGAGAACGGCATTCCGGCGGAATTATCTTCGGCAGCGGCAGCGCGGCTTGATGTGAGCTGGATCGCTGTGTCAGCGGCGGTAATCGCCAAATGCAGCGACACGAAGACGCCTCAGCCGGTATTTGCCGTTCTGCGCAAGCCGGATGAGCAGGTGCAGATGAAGTCGCTGCTGAACAAGGATCGCAGCCTTGTGGTGGTGCTCGACGGAGTCCAGGATCCCGGCAATGTTGGTACAATTATTCGTACGGCGGATGCCGTGGGAGCCGATGGTGTTATTGTCGGCTCAGGGAGCGCTGACATTTACAGTCCCAAGGTGATTCGTTCCACGATGGGGTCGTTATTTCATCTGCCGATTTTGCGAGATCGGTTAGCGGAAATTTTACCGCAAGCCAAGGAACGAGGCATTCGTCTTGCCGGCACTAGTTTGCAGGCGGCGGTGAACTGCTACGAATATGATTTCACAGGCCCTGTCTGGCTGCTGTTCGGCAGTGAAGGCGGCGGGCTGAGCGAAGAAGTCCGTGCGCTGATGGATGATGGACTGATCATCCCGATGCGCGGCCAGGCGGAATCGCTTAATGTGGCCATGGCCGCATCGGTGCTGTTGTATGAAGGGCTGCGGCAGCGGTATTTTAACAAATAAAAAACCGTTCTTTGGTAGCCCAATCCTAAAATGCCCTTAGGAAGTTAGACGATATTTATTTAGGCCGCCTGTTGAGCATATGTTCGGTTTTAGTCATGAAAACTGCACCTCCAATCCTTAGATGTTGTCTAACAATGGGGGGTGCAGTTTATTTTTTTACGTATTTTCTAATGTCGCAACATATATAAGCTGCAAGTGCTCTTCTTAGTTCTTACCGCCATAGCCCTTATAGGTAGCGTACACTTGATTGGCATATTGATCTGCGAGAATTGGGCGCCCATAAGAATCGGTAGCTCCGGGATACCAGTTATCTCCTCCGTTATAATGTAATAGCCCATTATATATGCTGCCGAATCTTACTATCTTTTCATTTAAGATGAGTCCGCCCAGGCGTACCTGATCTAGTTCACTGCCATGATTATATGCATGACCAAATTTAGAACTGAATTGAGATAAATAGGCTGCGCGAGTATTAGGTTCCACCTGCATTAATCCGTCACCCCCGGATGGGCTGCCAGGCAAGCCGGCTCCAAAGCTGCTCTCCTTCTTGATCACCGCACTTAGTAACAAGGCAAAATCCCCGCCTTTACCATATGCATTATCTACATCCATCACGTATGACCAAATATGACTTGGTACCTCGCCAGGTTTTGTCACTGAAGGAGATGGCGAACCAATATAAATTTTAACCGATGACATCTTGTCATTGATCTCGCTGCCGACCCAGGAAGAACTTGCGGTAAAGGTCCATTTTGTTCCTCCAAAGTCATTGTGCTCATACACCTCAACAGTCCAGCCGTTAGGGACCTTGAGCGAGGACATCCAGTCATTCGGAATGCCTGCCGCGTTCAGCTGAGACAGCGTATAATTGCCTACTCCAAGGGTTATGGCTGCTCCTCCGTAATTGATATCGGCATAGAATGTCACTCCATTGGCAGGTGGAGGAGTTGTTGGGGGAGTTCCACCTCCTCCTTGCGCCCATAAGGCAGGGACGACAGGGGGTTCCCAGCCGACGATAGAGGTGTGGGCCTGAAGGCAGGTGTACGTACTTCCGTTATACGTAACGTTATCATTTACTGCGTATGCTGTGTTGGGAGCCCAGGCCCCTCTACTGGCAGCACTTGCCTGTAAGGGGGGAAAGGCTGTAGAAATAAACACGGCTAAAATGACTAAAAGAGATAAAACCTTAAGAAACAAACTTAACCTTTTTTGATTCATATTCTTACCTCCTGATCAATGGTTTGTTAGCTGGCGACTTGAAGTTTTACAACTTATCACATTATATCGGTCTAATAAAGGTAATTATGAGTAAAAATAACAGTTTTAGTTGTAGATTTCTATATCAATAATCAGTTTGAAATTAATTAGAAATAGTGGTGCGGGCTTGAAGGGCAGTCCTTCTTTTTTGGCCAGGTCCGGCATAACTTGTATAGAAGTGTGTGTTCAAGAGCGGGCTTGAGCAACAAACCTCTAGAAGTTGCCTGCTGGCTGGGAGGGTGAGAGATGCTGCGATTCAGAAGGGGTTGGCGTAGCCGGAGGAGACGGCCAAGAAGAAAGTCTGGGACCAGGCGGTGGTTGTGGCTAATCATCGTGGTGATCACTATATTCGGATTTTTGCAGTTCTATAATTATGTAGAGAAGCATATGAAAGGCCCGATTATGCATTTGGCCAGTATCCGTGTGAAACAGATGGCCACGGAGGCGATCAATGAAGCGATTACTTCACAGGTAGCGAATACGGATCAAGTCGACCGATTGATCGATTGGAAGATGGATGGCAATGGGAAGGTGTCCGGATTCATGTTGAACTATTCCTCCCACATGAAGATTACATCGGATACGATCGCAACGGTGCGTGACACATTGGAGGAAGTATCGCATTTATCGGAGACGATTCCGCTGGGGCAAGCGCTAGGCAGTCCGATTCTCGCTTCATTTGGACCGCGAATCCCGATTAAGATTGAGCCGCAAGGGGACGTGAAGGTCGATTTGAGCACCCGTAAACAGGATGCCGGGATTAATATGATTCTGGTGGAGGTGTATTTGCGAGTTAAAGCGGAGCTGGCGGTTGTCGTTCCATTTGATATGGAGCCGCAATCGGTCGAGACCGAAATTCCCGTTTCGTACTTGCTCGTTGTCGGCGATGTCCCGATGTATTACTACGATAGCAAAGGCAATCCCGTAGGCAATCAGGCGGGAGCGCCCAATATTGCAATACCGGCTCCTAAAACAGGCGAGCAGCAGCCTCAGGAGGGCAGCAACTCGCCTATAGAAGGAACCGTCCCCTCGACAGAGGGGCAGGGGGACGGGCAAGATACGACACAATCGTCACAGCATTAAAAGAATAGGCTGATGCGAGTCCGTAGCTAATAAGTTATTCCGCTAATCCGGTGCTTATTTGCTGCGGCTACGCTCGGCCTTTTCCCATTGCTTAAGCAGGGGGTATGGATTGAAGGCCCACTCTGTAGTGCCGGTGTCACGGTAAATCCCGTAATGCAGATGAGGAGGGAACCTTCCCTGTGTTCCCGGCGGACCATAACCGCTGCTGCCGACCCAACCGATGACCTGGCCAGGCGTGACCATGTCGCCGATCTCAATCTTCTTCTCATATCCTTGTAGATGGGCGTAGTAATGATATCGATTATTCAGGTCGCGAATGCCAATGCGCCAGCCGCCATAAGGATTCCATCCCTTGGTCTCGATGATTCCATAACATACACTCCGAACCGGGACGCCGTAGGAGGCGAACAGGTCCGTCCCTTCATGCGTGCGCAGGCCACCCCAGCCGCGCCGGTCTCCCCACGTATCGCGATAGGTGTAGATGCTCTTGATTGGCAGCGGAAACGCGCTGGCGGTAGGATTGATTGGTCCAAACGTTTTGTAGATTTTGGCGAATTGTCGAATGCGCTTCACCGCAGAATCATTTTGATAATAACGCCATAAAGCGATTTGAAAGTCTTCTTCTTCATAACCGAGACTGATCAAATAAGAAGCCATCGTGAACATGGCGTCATGATCATCCGTTGGATCGGCGGCTCCATCCGCAGATGCATCCTTGCCAATTCCGCCGAACAAGGCAATCGTGGTCAGATTTTTGTCGGTCGGATCGGGATTAATCGGCCCGGACCAGATACCTTCCTTAAATCGGATGCTTGTTAAGCGATCGATTTGATCTTCCGACTTCACCTTTTTGCGGGAACGCGGGGTTATGGTCCGTTCATATTGATCGATAGCCGCAAGCCAATACCACGGAATTTGCGTCTGAATGCCGATTTTCTCATACAGGTCCCGTCTTAGCTCATAGACACTCAGGCTGGTCTGGGCTGCCCCGGGTTTCTCCGGACTGGCGGCATGGGCTGTAGTGACCGGGGACCCACGAAAAGACCAAGGCACCGTCACCAATGAAGCGGCGATAAGGCAGCTTATCGTCTTGCTGTATAGGGATGTTAAGGTTATCTTCAAGGTATCCGTCTCCTCCTTAGTGAGAGGTTTGTAGAGGTGGCTCAAAAAGGTCCGAGTTCGCATTGAATCAGAAAACCGATCGAAGTCATTCGAGAAGGAACCGCGATACAAAGGCCGGTTTTCACGCGATATCGAATTTTTCATCAGCTGCACTGATAGTTTATCAATCCGATATTTAACACAAAGTGAATCGGAAGTAGCTTTTTTGAGCACACGCTTATCGTCGATAGACGCAGGCCTACACTTAGGTTGGATCAAATGTTGTGCTTTTATTCCAATTTATTAAGTAGGTATTCCCAGTGGATTCATGGTATAATAAATGTCATTGTGGGATTACAATGTTCTTCAATACAAACCTATAAAGAAGGAAGGTTTCTATCTTGTCGAAGCTCGCAAATGAACCGAAACCGGACTGGATTAGAATTAAACTGACGACCGGCGATAACTATCAAGACATCAAGACAATGATGCGTTCCAAAACCTTACATACTGTTTGTGAAGAGGCACGTTGTCCAAATATATATGAATGCTGGGCGAATCGTACAGCAACTTTCATGATTCTGGGCGATATTTGTACACGCGCTTGCCGCTTCTGTGCTGTAAATACGGGAATGCCTACCGAACTGGATCTGCAAGAGCCGGAACGTGTTGCTGAAGCTGCTGAAAATATGAATCTGCGCCATTGCGTTGTTACAAGCGTAGCCAGAGATGATCTGAAGGATGGGGGCGCTTCGATCTTTGCAGGAACAGTCGCTGCCATTCGCAAGCGCCTGCCTCTTTGCTCTGTTGAAGTATTGATTCCCGACTTTATGGGGG
This sequence comes from Paenibacillus sp. 79R4, assembly GCF_013393165.1. NCBI lineage: Bacteria > Bacillati > Bacillota > Bacilli > Caryophanales > Paenibacillaceae > Paenibacillus > Paenibacillus sp. 79R4. Next base: position 27,957 of record NZ_QJOT01000009.1, read on the forward strand.
ATGAGGATTCCCTGCGTATCGTAATGAATGCGAAGCCTGACATTTTGAATCATAATATCGAGACGGTAGAACGCATGTCCGATCGTGTTCGCGCTAAGGCAAAATATCGTCGCTCCCTGGAGCTCCTGCAAAGAGCGAAGCAAATGCAGCCTGACATCCCTACAAAGTCCAGTATTATGCTTGGCGTAGGCGAGGAATGGGACGAAATTCTGCAAGCGATGGATGATTTGCGGGCGATAGATTGCGATATCCTGACGATTGGCCAATATTTGCAGCCGTCACCGAAGCATCTCCGTGTTGAGAAATACTATACACCTGAGCAATTCGCAGATCTGAAGGAAGAAGGCATGAAACGCGGCTTCAGCCACGTTGAATCAGGTCCGCTCGTCCGCAGTTCTTATCATGCGCATGAGCAGGTTAAATCGGCGAAGAGCCATAAAGATGGCGCGACTGCGTTGTCTTAAGGGCGATTAAGGAGGGAAAGCCAATGATCCACATTGGCGGCAGAACGTATGAACTGATATACAATCATAAGAATGCTTGGGATCAGGAAGCATTCAAGCAAAGATACAGCGAAGTGTTGGATCGTTATGATTACATTATCGGCGATTGGGGCTATGAGAAGCTGCGTTTGAAGGGTTTCCTGCGTGACAATCATCCGAAGGCAACACGCGATACTGCATATTCCAGCATTACTGAGTATATTAACGAGTACTGCAATTTTGGATGTGCCTACTTTGTTCTGCAGAAGATGAAAGATACTCCAAAAGAACCTTCCAACAAAACAGTCCAAGAAGAAGAGAAAACGGCTGCCGAGTAACTCGGCAGCCGTTTTATTATGTTATTTATTAATAAGATAAATGAATAATGCCTTGTTGAAAGCTCCATTTCAAATCAGGGAATTTCTGCTTGAAATCATGCAATTCCACATAGGATTCATCGTCGATAATTTTGATACTTTTGGAGGCTAGGGTAAATCCTGTCTTCTTGCCGCTTAGTTCGGTGACAACCAGCTTCTGAGCCGTTTTGTTCCAAGTCGTGTTGCCCTGGACGAGTGCCGCGAGCACTTTGGACGGTACGTAGACTTTGCTGCCGCTCTGAACGGTGTCGATATAACCGCTCAGTTCAACGCCATTCACCTTCAATGAATAGGCGCTGCCGCTTAGCTCCATGTGCTTCAGGCCAGCTTTATACAGTCCAGTGACGAGCTGAGCAACAGGATGGCCTGTAATCTCGATGTCAGGCTTCAGGCCGATATAATTGAAGTCTTCTTTATTTGGCGTTAAGTAACGCTCAATGGTCATCTTAAGGTAACCGCCATTGGATAATTGGAAGACGTTCTGGATCCGGGCTTTTCCATAGGTTTGGGCACCTACGACCTTGGCGATTCCATTATCATGCAGCGCGCCCGTAAGAATCTCAGAGGCGCTGGCCGTCCATTCATTCGTCAGAATGGTGACCGGCATTCCAATGTCTTTGCCGTCCGTGATATTTACCTTCTCCAGCTTGCCGCTCTGATCGGCTGTATACATAAGTGTACCGTTCTTCATGAATTGGCTGGCGATATTTTGCGCGGATTCCACATAGCCGCCCAGATTATCACGCAGGTCGAGCACCATCGATTTCATGCCTTGATTGCGCAATGAAGTTAATACTTTGGCGAACTCCTCATCCGCATTTTCCGAGAATGAAGCGATGGAAATATAGCCGATCTTGCTGGACGGAATGAGCTTCCCTGTTACCGATGTGAGTGAAAATTCAGTACGCTTGACGGGAAAAGTAAGGCTGTCAGATCCACGCTTGATCGTAATGCGGATGACGGTACCTGCTTGTCCGCTCAGGTCGATATCCTCCATGTCGGCAACGGGAATGCCGTTAATTTTGGTGATGATATCCCCTTGTTTAAGACCTGTATTCTTGGCTGGAGAACCGTCCAGCACACCTGTAATGTACAACTTGTCCTTAGCATACCTAAGCGTGATGCCGATGCCGATATATTCCTGGTTGATGCTGCCGGCAAATTGCTCCATATCATCAGGAGTTAGATAATCACTGTATGGATCATCAAGGGTATAGATCATTCCGCGTATTGCATTATCGATAAATTCCTGCCTTTGTGTCCCCTCGATATTGTAAGCATCTAGATAATCGAGTACCTCTTGCAAAATCTCAAGCTCTGAATCCTTGGTCTGTTCCGTGCTTTCGGCAGCGGCGCTGGCCGCCTGCGGGAGGGTGAGCATCAGGACCAGCAGCGGAACGAGCAATCTCCTACCTAATTTGTTCAACTTCATTATTGTCCATCCTTTGCAAAATAAGATTAACCTAAAAAGGCATTGCGTACCCGATTCCAGAATGGAAAAGGACGATAGCGTACAAAACTGATCTTCTGCTTGGCAACCTGACAGCGAACCGAAATAAGGTCTTCCACAGGCGTATTGATATGATCAATGGTAAGCATTAAATTTTGTTCTTTGCGTGAATATATATCACAATGGTGATGCTTAGGCAGCACCAGCGCTGAGCCCATCGTACGGAATACACGGTTGTTGATCGAAGCAATCTCAGAAATCTGCATAGCTTCTATGGAAGGATGAACCATGGCGCCCCCAAGGCTCTTATTGTAAGCCGTACTTCCTGAAGGGGTGGATACGCAAATGCCGTCCCCTCTGAACATTTCGAACATCTGGTCGTTAATGTCAACCTGGGCTACGATCGTACCGCCATCCACGCTTTTGAGAGTAAATTCATTGAGGCAGATGAACGAGGAGGTACCGGATTTCTTGACCACTTCCACTTCCAGCAGGGGATAATGGACGATTCTGGGATTCAACTGCCGGCGGTCTTTCTGTCCGCTCATAAGTAGAATGAGTTCGGGGATTTCATCCGCTTTCCAGTCGGCATAGAAGCCGAGATGGCCAGTATGTATTCCAACAAAAGCGATGGAAGATACGCGGTTAATGAAGGAGTGGAATGCATGGAGCATCGTGCCGTCCCCGCCAATAGACACAACAATATCAGGGGATTCGGCATCCAGTATCAATCCATGCTCCCCCGCCAGCTTGTGAAAGGACTTGCTAAGATCTCTGGATAGTTGATCTCCGCGATCCAGAACGTAATATCTCAAGGTGAAAGGCTCCTTTGCAAATCTTTTATAATACCTGTAAAGATCATAATCAATTATGAAAAATAACACAACGTTTCATTTTTTTCGCTTTTCTTTCTGCCAAGGCAGGGATGACAGCAGCTGCTGAATGATTCGCGCCAAAAGAGATAAAATAAGCAGTATTACTACAATTTTTACGAAGACGATAAACAGGCTCGGCACTTCGTTCCATCGTTGCAGCAGCTGTTCAGGCTGCTCCAGCGGCTTGAAGGAGGGGCTTGCACCCATTAATGGCTTCCAGGCCAGAAGCATAAGAGCTGCGGCCAGAAAAGCATGAATCAGCCTGGCGAAGAAGAACGGAAGGTAACGCAGATCCGCATCATTCAAGATGCTGGCTACCTGTGCGTGGACCGACAGACCTCCCCAGGATAAAATAAAGGCGGCCGCAGCTGCCTTGAACATAAAGGGGACATCGGCGGGGGCTGCTGCTGCTTTAGCCCCAAGCGTGACCTCGAACGTTCCGCCTACAAAGGCTTGGGCCAACTCAGGGGGCAGGTGCAGGATAGCTAGCAGCCCATGTACCATGCTATAGAAGAAGCCCATTACGTTTGCGGCGGTCAGCACCTCGAGGATGACGGAGAAAAAGACGACCAGTCCGCCCACGACGACCATGAGCTGAAGGGACGAAGTGACCGCTTGGCGCAGCAGTTCTCCCAGGCTTCGTCCGTCTACAAGTCGGGCTTCATGCATGGCCCTTAGAGCAAGCCGAATACTAAAGCGTGCTTCGCTTGACTTCTTGTTCGCGGAAGCCGCTGATTTATCGGTACTTTGCTTCGTGCCGTAGAATCTCATGATCAAGCCAACAAGGATGGCGCTGCCGTAATGAACGAGGGCGAGAGCGCCGGCCAGCTTCGGATTGCCGAAGAAGCCGACGGATACAGCTCCGATCAGAAAGATCGGATCCGAGGTCGTAGTGAAGGCGACCAGCCGCTCCCCCTCTTCGCGTCCGATCAGCAGCTGTCTACGCAGCTTGGTGGTGAGCTTGGCGCTGACAGGATAACCGGAGGCGAAGCTCATGGCGGCGACAAAGCCGCCGGTTCCAGGGATGCGAAATAAGGGCTGCATCAAAGGGTCCAGCAGTTTACCTATAAAATGGACAATGCCAAAACCGAGCATCAGCTCGGAAATTACAAAAAAGGGGAACAGGGACGGGAACAGCACGTCCCACCAAATAGCTAATCCGCGTACACCTGCCTCCCAGGAGGCCGAAGGATAGATCAGCATCAACACGATGAGAATAAGTGCTAATAGAGGAATAATCGCTCTTGTCCAGCTTTTGTTCATGGATAACGCCTCCACATGAGTCATAGTCCAGTGTATGAATCCGGAGGGACAAACATCACCAAAAAAACAAGAAAGCGATTACATAAGGTGCTGTTTTTTTCGCTTTCATATGGTAAAATAGAACTATAAATTAATTTCTGGATGGGGTGTTGAATATGAGTTTTGTTGCCGGTATTCTCGTATGCGCCTTTGTATACGTTATTCGTGCCTCTCTTGTCCACCCTGGTGAAGAGGACTGGCGTAGCTACTAACGAACTAAATTTACTACTTGTAATAAGCTCCGATAGGAGCTTTTATTTTTTTTTGGTATAATTTATCTAAGTACAACCTTTATCTGTGCGATTGAGTTACCTCTACAGAAGAAGATAGGAGATGAATGCAGGGTGAACCCCAATCTGAGTATTTACGAGAATCTTGGCGGGGCAGAGACGATCCGACGTATAGTCGAGGCTTTTTATCCGCGCGTTGTAGTTGATCCGCTTATCGGTCCGCTATTCCCTGCAGATATTAACCCGGTCATGGAGAAGCAGTATATGTTCCTGACTCAGTTCTTCGGGGGGCCATCTCTTTATTCCGATATGCACGGTCATCCGATGATGCGGGCACGCCACATGGCCTTTCCTGTTACACCAGAGAGGGCTGAAGCCTGGTTGGCATGCATGAGTGCGGCGCTTGAGGAGGTCGGGGTGGATGAACCGCTGCGAGCCATCGTTATCCAGCGTCTGTCAGGCCCCGCGCATCATTTTGTGAATACACAAAGCAGCATGAATGATTAAATTGTGGAGTAACCCCGATCAGTTTTTCTTTCAAAGGGGACTTTGTAAACAACTACTTTTAGTGAGAGATGGAAAGGAAGTATGCAGCTTGGAACTAGAACCTCTCTTTACGATTAAAGTGACATGCAACTATTGCGAGAATGAATTCACGACATCTCGTGTCCGCCCCAGCTTCAAAAGAGCGATAAAAACGGATACCGATTTTTGCGGCTATTACCGCAATGAGAATCCGGATTATTACGTGGTTCGGGTGTGCCCGTTCTGTGGATTTGCTTCTACGGAAAACTCAACCGAACGTCTCAATGAACGACAGACTGCCCGTTATCATGAGGAAATCGAGACGCGCTACATTAAGCGGGATTATGGAGGCAAGCGGGACTGGAGCACGGCGCTTGAGACATACAAGCTTGGATTGCTATGCGCCCAGACGATTAATGAGAAGGAAAGGATCATTGCAAGTCTTCTGCACCATATAGCATGGCTGTATCGATATAAAGAAGATCGTGAGCAGGAGCGGCGTTTTTTACAGTACTCATTGGAATCCTACATACGTGTATTTGAGACGGAAAGCAATCTTGGCAATGACGCCAGACTGATGTATCTGATCGGAGAATTGAATCGCCGCACGGGCAATTATAATGATGCTGTGAAGTGGTTCTCGAGAGTGATTAATGACAAGAAGATTATGGATGCCTCTATGATTCGGGCTTCAAGGGAACAGTGGGCAGTATTGCGTGAGGAAATGTTGAATGATGGGCATGAATTGCCTGAGGAGATGCAAAATTAACCGAAAATAGGGGCTGATTCGATCCTGGATCACTCAAATCCGAATAAGAATAGCCCCTATTTTTTTGCATATTAATTAACCGTTGGTTATTTAATCCTTGCGTACGATAGTATCGGTTAATAAGTAATCGTTGTCGCTGTCCAACACCGTAATTTTATTGCCGCAGCAAGGGAAGACCAGGAGTTTCTTCTTGCCTTCCCTCACGCGGACGATGTCGTCCGGCTTAAATTTTGCAAGCAGAACGTTGTCACTATGGCAGAAAGGGCATTGCGGGAGATAAACATCGCCCATAATGATGTCATAAGGCAGGGCTTTATTAAAAGGAATCATTTTGGTTCATCCTTAACATCAGAAGGGTTGCTCCCGTTGTTTTTGCTGGCTAATTCAGCGAGCTTCTGCAGCAGAATATGCTGTGGCATATGCATCAGGTGCTCGATGGGAACTTTCAGTTCCGCGGCCAGCTTCACGGCCGTCTCCGGCGAGATTTGCAATGGTTTCATAGTGGAACATGCCTCCTGTCTTGAATGTTAGAATAAGCGTATACCTATAGTTATACACTTTTACTCGGATCAGTTCCACAATTCCTGCAACACAGGTTGAAGAAGAAAGGATGATATATCGATGAAACAGGTATCTGTAAATGATCAGCTTGTAGAAACTTGGAATCTGGACTCCATCTTTCCTGGAGGATCTGCCTCAGCGGAATTTGCGAAATTCCTGGATGAATTGAGCCGCAGTCTTACTGAACTTTATTCAGCATTGAAGCAAGCATCTGCACCAAGAAATGTAGAGGAGACGCGTGCTTTGGATCAGACGATTGAGGGGCTGCAAAGTGCGCAGGCCAGAGTGCTCGAGGCCAGTTCCTTTGTCGAATGTCTGACGGCTCAGGATCAGCACGATAAGAAGGCGGTTCAGCTAACGGGCAAAGTGACCTCTCTAAAAGCAGCAATGCAAAATGTGCTGACTTTGTTCGAAAGTTTGCTGCGTGATACAGAGGATCAGGTTTGGCTGGAATGGATCGCTCGGGATGAGATCGCTCCAATCGCCTTTATTATGAATGAAAAGCGGGATTCCGCACGTGAGAAGCTTTCCCCGGAATTGGAAAGTCTGGCTGCAGATTTGGCTGTAGATGGGTATCATGGCTGGGGCCAGCATTACGATACAATTGTATCCAAGGTTGGTGTTGATTTTACGGATGACGAAGGGAAGAAGTCTACGCTCTCCGTTGGGCAGGCGGCGAATAAGCTAAGCGATTCCGATCGCTCGGTTCGTGAGAGAACATTCGTGGAATGGGAGAAGGCTTGGGGGGATGTGGCTGATTATAGTGCAGACACATTGAACAGATTGGCCGGATTTCGTCTGAAGCTGTATGAGAAGCGCGGCTGGGAAGATGCGTTGAAGGAGCCGCTGCAAATCAATCGTATGTCTAATGAGACATTGGATATGATGTGGCAGGTGATCGAAGAGAACAAACCGATTTTTGTCTCGTATTTGGAACGTAAGGCTAAAATGCTTGGAGTGGAGCAGCTTAGCTGGAGCGATGTGGATGCACCGCTTGCCAAGTCAGAGACAAAAATAAGCTACCAAGCGGCGGCGGAAGATATTGTGAAGCAATTTGGCAAATTCAGTCCGAAGATGGCTGATTTTGCGGCGGAGGCATTTAATCGCAGCTGGATTGAAGCTGAAGATCGCCCAGGGAAGCGTCCGGGGGGCTTCTGTACTTCACTTCCAGTTAGCAAACAGACGCGGATATTTATGACCTTCGGCGGTAACTACTCGAATGTATCTACTCTGGCTCATGAGCTGGGACATGCGTACCATCAATATCTGATGGAAGAGCTGCCGCAATTCAATCAGGATTACGCTATGAATGTAGCCGAGACGGCATCAACCTTTGCTGAGATGATTTTGGCGGATGCGCTTCTGAAAAATGCGGAAAGCAAAGAAGAGAAGCTGGCCCTGCTCGCTGAGAAGGTGCAAAACAGCGTGTCCTTCTTCATGAACATTCATGCCAGATTCCTGTTTGAGACCCGCTTCTATGAGAAGCGGAAGTCTGGTATGCTCGATGCTTCTGAACTATCTGCTCTGATGGAGGAAGCACAGCGTGAAGCTTTTCATGGAGTGCTTGGCAAATATCATCCGCTCTTCTGGACATCCAAGCTGCATTTTTACATTACGGATGTACCGTTCTACAACTTCCCTTACACCTTCGGCTACATGTTCAGCACCGGGATTTATGCTCGCGCGCTGAAAGAAGGAGAGGGCTTTGCAGAGAAATATGATGCGATTCTTCGTGACACAGGCCGGATGACCGTAGAAGAATTGGCCTCCAAACATTTGAATGCAGATTTAACGAAACCTGACTTTTGGCGCGAGGCGATGGCCCTTGCTGTTGCGGATGCGCAAATGTTTCTTGATTTAACCAAATAAATGGAAATCCAATCCTTTGATTGATTTGCTTAACAGCCTTGTTCCTGAATCCGGGAAACCAAGGCTGTTTTTTTGACTTTATTTGTTGAAGGGAGGGAAATGCCTTAACGATTCGGAGAAAAAATGAGCAATATTTTTATTTTTAAAATTTCATTGATAATGATTCTCATTCTATGTATAATGATTATCATTATCAATGAAATTTTATACTTGGGGGGAAATTATGAACAAAATTAGCAAAATCCTAGTTATTATCTCACTTATTGTATTGACATCCGCTTGTGCCAACTCCAAAGCTAACAATACGAACCTAAAGTTAAATAATAATCAGCAAGTTAATGCAGCGAATAGGGGGAGTAATAACGAAGCTGAAGCTAGTACAGAGAGCTCCTCAGAAATAGATCTAGGTCTTGATGAGGCAAAAGTGCAGGAAATTGTAGATCAATTTGGGGGTCAAACTCCTACAAAAACGGTGACCTTGTCTGTCGCTATTACGGAACTTTACAATGCGCTTGGATTGGAGCTGGCAGGCGTGCCAACTACGATGAGTACATTACCGGCAGCCTATGACCAGGTTCAGCGGATCGGATCGTCTCATGCACCTGACCTGGAACAAATCGCAAAGCTTGAGCCTGATGCGGTAGTTGCACCTGCATCGATCAAAGATAGCATTGCAAAAATGATTGAGCCGGCAGGATTGCCAGCGGTATACTTGCCGGTTGATTCTCTGGATGAGCTTAAACAGTCGATGGCAGCGCTTGGTAAAGTCTATGACCAAGAAGAAAAAGCTAATGAAGCCTTAACCAATTTTGCCGCCCGGGAAGCGGAAGCCCTCAAGCTCTCCGAAGGAAAAGAAGCGCCAACGGTCATGTTCCTGTTCGGATCGGTTGATTCATTGATGTTAATGAATGAAGATACATTTGCAGGAAGTTTGGCGAAAAAATTAGGTGCCTCCAATGTATTAAGTAATGTATTGAAGCAAACTGAAACTTATGTTCCGATGAACATGGAATCCGTTGTTCAAGCCAATCCGGATATAATCCTACTGGTCGCCCATGGCGATCCCTCCGCCGTTGCCAAAAAATTTGAAGAAGATGTCAAGCAAAACGGAGCCTGGGAGAAGATGGATGCATTTAAAAACAACAAATTGATTACGCTCGACTACAATCTTTATGGGATCGCTTCGCTTGTCAAAGCACCAGATGCCTATAAAGATATGGCTTCCATCTTGTATAACGACTAGGCTAAGGGGAGCACTGTGTTGACAAAATACTTAAAAAACAAACAAGTTCTTGTGATAGGAGTAGCCGTAGTGCTGCTCCTTCTATCCATCATATTGGCCATTGGAATAGGCAGCGTACGTTTTACTCCCTATGAGGCCTGGCAAACCTTAATAGGAAAAGGTAACTCTTCATCCAATACTATCCTCTGGGATATCCGGATTCCAAGGGTTCTGATGGCTTTGCTCATCGGTGCCAATCTGGCCGCTTCGGGGATATTGCTGCAAGCGGTTATGAATAATCCGTTAGCTGATCCAGGGTTAACAGGAGTATCTAGCGGTGCGGCTGTTACCGTCTTATTCATCATGCTGGTAGCTCCTGAATACACTGGGTTCATTCCAATAGCAGCGATCGTAGGAGGCGGGGGCGCTGCCATCATGGTCTATGCCTGGGCCTGGAAAAAGGACAGCGGATATACGCCAATTCGCATTATTTTGTCAGGTGTCGCAGTCAATGCAGTATTCGGTGGTGTCATTGGACTGCTATCGATTCTGTATAGCGACAAATTACCCGCTGCCCTGCAATGGATGAACGGCAGCTTGTCAGGGAAAGGAATGAAAGATGTCCTAAGCATTCTTCCTTATTCCATCGTTGGCTGGATTATGGCAATCCTGTGCATTCGTCAAGCGAACATTCTTCGATTGGGAGAACAAGCAGCGCATAATCTAGGACAAAACTTGAACCGGGTTCGGTTTATCCTCTCCTTTGTCGCTGTATTTCTCGCGGCGATCTCCGTATCCAAAGTAGGTCTTGTCGGTTTTGTTGGCCTGATAGTGCCGCATATGGCTCGTATGATTATTGGATCTAATTATAAACATAGCCTTCCTCTCAGCCTTATGTTGGGCCCTATCATTTTGATCGTAGCGGATACAGCAGGCCGTTCACTGTTTAGTCCGCTGGAAATACCGGCCGGTATCATTATGGCCATGGCTGGGGGGCCTTATTTTCTATATTTGATGCGAAAAGGAGGTGCCTGATTTGTTAAAGGTACATTCTCTTTCCATACGGTATTCGGATCGAACCATTGTAAGTGACTTTTCTATCGACGTGAAGGAAGGAGAGGTAGTATCCATTATCGGGCCAAACGGTTCCGGAAAATCCACGATATTAAAAGGAATGACGGGACTTGTTCCTTGCAAGAGCGGACAAATATGTATTGCTAATCAGGAAGCCAATCATCTGAGCAATAAACAAATGTCGCAATTGATGTGTATGTTGTGTCAGTCCAATGTAAGTCCAGTGGATATGACCGTCGGGGAGCTGATAAGCTATGGCCGCATGCCCCATAAGAAGTGGTATGAACGGCTGGATGCCGAGGATCATGAAATTATCGAGTGGGCGTTGATGAAGACAGATATGAGGAAGTTCAAGGATCGCAAAGTAACCTCCTTATCAGGCGGTGAATCCCAAAAGGCATGGCTGGCCATGGCGTTGGCTCAACGTCCTAAGGTGTTGCTTCTGGATGAGCCGACGACGTATCTCGATATCGCTCATCAGCTTGAAGTGCTTGATCTTGTGCATTCTTTAAATCGCGAGTTGAAGCTTACGGTACTCATGGTGCTGCATGATTTAAATCATGCAAGTATTTATAGTGACAAAGTATGTGTGATCCGAAACGGCGCTATACAAACCTATGGAAGGCCACAGGATGTACTGACACAGGAATTAATTCGCAATGTATATGGTGTAGAGACGGAGATAAATCATTTGCCCGGCAATCCGCGGCCTCGCATTCAAATACTTCATAAAATATAAACTGAAATGGGGATGAACATGAACGTATTAGATATAGCTTCCATCAAAAATCAATATCTGGAATTTTCGAACAGTCTTAAAACGGTGATGATGAGTACCATTGATGAACAGGGAAAGCCATTTGTATCCTATGCACCTTTTGTGAAGCACAACGGAAAGTTATATGTTTACCTAAGCAGGGTTGCCAATCATTATGATCATCTGGAAAACAATCCATTGGTGGATGTTATGCTTATTGAAGATGAAGGCAATACAGCAAATTTGTTTGCACGACAGCGTGCGCGGTTTGAATGTACTACTCAAAATGTCGGAAACGATGGATATGAAGAAGTGTTCGAGTTATTTAGTGAAACATTCAATAAAAAGATGTTCGGAATGCTGAGAACTTTGGATTTTTCACTTTTTGAGATTACACCCAGGAATGGACGTTATGTTGTGGGCTTCGGGTTAGCTTTTGACATTGATCTTATGGGGGATCGATTTGAACATGTAGCACGCGATGGACATGAGCAAAATGAAAAAACAACACAGGCCACATAAAAAGGGGTGAAAATAGATGAAGACAGTTTCCACCGTATTGCCCGTTTGGAATGCCATTCAAAATCGATTTCATGATATGGTTAGGAAATTACCGGAGGAGAGCTTGTCATTAAGCTTGGGCGGTTCCTCCATTGGTCAAATGCTGCGCCATAATGCGGAAGTAGAGTATATGTTTGCAGAATGGTTCTTTGAATGTCCCATGCCCGAAGGATTAGAAATTGTCACAGGGCGGGGGGCAGCGAGGAGCACGAGGGACTTTACAAACCTTCAGGAGCTTGTTGCTGTGCTTGAAGCATCCAATAAGCATTTGATAGCAGCGATGGAAGCACTCCCGGAGGAACAATGGCATGAGCAAAAGGACTGTCCGATCGGACCTTCAACCCCGCTTGAATCGGTGGGACGCCTAATGTATCATGCTGGGATTCACTCTGGACAAATATCGCTTATCCAGAAATGCTCGGTCAATAAAGAGAGTGCAGAGGTAAATCAATAAGGAAAATGAGAAAAGCCCAATTGTTAGATGATCTCTAGCAGTTGGGTTTCGTTCTGTCGAGAAAACAAACAATTTGAAAGTTATATTTTGGAATATAATGACGTAAATAGGTATATAGTTGGTTTAATATAGTAATAAATAACCAATTTTTCTTTTAAATGTTGAATGATAGAATATACTGGAATATAATGTGACATAAGCCCTAATTTAAGGGGATAAAAGGGAAGGGAGGGGGAGTATGCTTACAGCCGATCAGCTCTCCTTGGCAAGACAAGTCGATATCGTATTTAAGGAGTTATCCGTAGAACTTGGCGGTATGACTTCAGGCACCGTATTCATCCAAATTCGCAATAATATCATTGGCAAATTCGGTATTCGCCATAATCCGATCGCCGGCCGCAACGGTCATTTGCAGGAAGAAGAACAGGGGTTATCTTCGGAACAGATCCAATCTTTTCGCGTGATGGCAGTGGAAGCCTTGAAGTACAAGCGCTATTGGACCCATGGGGAGATTAGCTATGAGTTTGCTTTGAACAAAGGTACCATAATGGTTGATGCTACGCTGGAGTCCAATTATAATATGGCAAACCTCATGATTCAGAGATATCCGAGAGTAAATGCAGCCAATACATACAAAGAATCTGATCTATCTTCATAATTGATTAAGTGAATTTATGAACTTTGGTTATTATAGTGAAAGACAGGCGACCTGCCGATGCAGATCACCTGTCTTTCTATAGGTGTGAATAGGAGAGAGCGAATTACATGTTAGAACGACCTGACAATTGCTGCTCTGCCATTTGAACCAGACGTTTAGTGATGTATCCTCCTAAGGAGCCGGTTTCACGAGAAGTATAGTTCCCCATGTAGCCGTCTTGCGGGATCGATACGCCCAACTCTTGCGCTGCTTCATACTTCAATTGCTGCAAAGCAGCATTTGCTTGAGGAACGACAAGGTTGTTAGAGCGGTTTCCGCGGCCTTGGTTTTGACCTGCCATGTTTGTCACCTCCTTTGGCCTTTGTGATGTTAGTATGGTTTTTGCAGAATAAAATATTCAGTATAACTGCTACTTTGCAAAGTGGTAATTATTTGAAACCAGAGAACCTGTATATATAAAAATAAGAGCCCTCCGATTAAGGAAGGCCCACTTGAATATTATTCCGTATCTTAGCTGGGATAGATCATATCCAGGTTCACATAGAACTCCAAAGTCTGTGCCGGCTGCAGGTCAATCAGACCTGTGACAGAGGCTGGATGCTTGGAATTTGGGGCATCAGGCAGCCAGGTATAAGGCTCGATACACAGGAATTGGTCGGCTTCACCTTTGGTATATAGTACCCAATGCTTGAAATAAGCCGGGTCTGCGGTGTAATGAAGTCCGTATCCGTCTTTGCGCAGCAGATCAGCCGATACGGGTTTGTCTCCAATTTGGAACATCGTATCGAAGTTGGTTCCGCTCAGATTTAAACCGTCATTGAGGGCATCAAGCTCGCCCAAAGGCACGATATCTCCGGTAGTAATAAGCTCCTCGTTTGAGGAATAGATGGCGGATACCGGTAATTTGAGCGTCCACTCCTCGGGCTTGCCGTCTAGCAGGAACCAGGTATGTAAACCTAAGCCGAACGGAGCTGGCTTGTCGCCTAAATGTGTTACCTTGAAAGTCTGCTTTAGCGAAGCGCCCTGGAGCCTAAGCGTCATTTCCAATTTGAGCGGAATGGGATATTGACGCATCCAATTCGGGTCATCGGAAGTTAAAAACTCAGTAGTTACTGCACAGCCTTCATCGTCTTCCTCGATATCGCTGACACACCAGCTCTGTGTACGGTGAAGTCCGTGAATATGATTGTCATTGGCCGTGTTGCGGTCAAATTGATACTCCTGTCCTGCATAGGTGAAAAGTCCTTTGCGAATACGACCCGGTGGAATGAGCATCGGAATGCCAAAATGGTAAGGCTTCTGCAAATAGAATTCAAGCTCACTTTCCTCAGGATGACGAAGAACATGACGCTTCTCAACATGATCCCAAATGCTAATTACATTATTACCAAGGCGGGGTAGCAGTGTGACTTCAAGTTCACGGCTATTTAAAATGTACGTGTCATAACCGTTCCATTGTCCTTTGGTCACTTTTTTCATATCGTTGCTCCTTTTCCCACATATTCATCTGAAATAATCGGTTTTAAAAAAGCTTAGCACTATCATAACACTTTTTTTCAAGGACGAAAAATAGATTTGACAATGTATAATAAGCCAATTATGATGAGTATAATTTAGAATATCATAAATGAACACGATGATGGGGACAAGTAGACAATGTTTTTATTTCCTTGCAGAAAGCCGGTGGTTGGATGCGAACCGGTAGAGATGACTTTGCTGAATGGACCCCGGAGTTCCGGATGAACCCAAAAGGAATCAAGCCTTTTGCAAGTATTACCGGACGGCCAATCCACGTTACGGATATTAAGGTGTAGTTCTCAGCGGCCTAGGGCGAGCAAATCGTCGCGGCTGTTGTTTTATCGTTCTATACGAATAAGGGTGGCACCACGGTCTCACGTCCCTTCACAGGGATGTGGGGCCTTTTTTGCGTTTTTGTTATCAAACTTTAAATCTAAATATATGGAGGAGGCTGTTTTTTATGAAAAAAGTTCTGTCCGGCATTCAGCCTAGCGGAAAGCTTACGCTTGGTAATTATATTGGAGCTCTGAAAAATTTTGTCACGTTGCAGGATGATTACTCCTGTAATTTCATGGTTGTTGATCTGCACGCGATTACAGTTCCGCAGGATCCGGCTAATCTGCGTGAGCAATCTGAGGCCGTAGCAGCACTGTTCGTAGCTGCTGGCATTGATCCGAATAAATCCAACGTGTACATGCAGTCCCATGTTCGTCAGCATGCACAATTGGGATGGATTCTTACAACCTTGACATCCATGGGAGAACTGGAGCGGATGACCCAGTTCAAGGATAAGGCAGCAGGCAAAGAATCTGTAGGTGCAGGATTGTTTGTCTATCCGTCGCTCATGGCTGCGGATATTCTGGTCTACAATGCAGATCTGGTACCGGTAGGAGAAGACCAGAAGCAGCATCTTGAATTGACACGTGATTTGGCCGGTCGCTTCAATAGCCGTTTTGGCGAATATTTTACACTTCCTGACCCATATATTCCGAAAGTGGGCGCCAGAATTATGTCGCTTGACGATGCTTCCAAGAAGATGAGCAAGAGTAACCCGAATCCGGGCAGCTATATTGCTCTCCTTGATCCCCCGGATGAAATTCGCAAGAAGATCAGCCGGGCGACTACGGATTCGGGACGCGAAGTCAGATTTGACACAGCGGCGAAACCGGAGGTAAGCAATCTCATTACTATCTACAGTCAATGCTCCGGTATGTCAGTGGCTGAGGTAGAGCAGAAATATGAAGGCCAAATGTACGGGCCATTCAAGAAGGACCTGGCTGAAGTTGTTGTTAGTGTACTTGAACCGCTTCAGCAGCGTTATCATGAGATCCGCAGCTCGGGAGAAATTCATGACATTTTGCGTCAAGGCGCATCGAGAGCTAATGAGGAAGCGGAGAAGGTACTGCAGGATGTACAACGAATGATGGGCTTCATACTCTAAGCGGCAGTTCAAAAAGTCCACTTTTGATAATAAAGCCGTCATCGAGGTCAACTCAGGGTGAGCAATAGCGAATCCAAGGTATTCGCAACAAGCTGAGTTTTAGCTGCGAAAGCGCGTAGCTTTGCTCCTCATGCCTGGGCACATCCCTCTTTTGGGGCTGAGAACGGGGCTTTTTCTGAAATATAATTTTTTGCATAACTTAGCCCGGGCATTGCAGATGCCCGGGCTTTTTGAATAGTAAAGCGGCCATTCTGTTATACAGCTTCTGTCATTAAATTGTCACAAACCCTGCTTTTTATCAGATGATTGTCAAACATTTCTGCTTCTTGGTATGATAAAGTTTATAGTGTAATATGGATTCATTGAATTATTCGTGAACTTCTTTATATAGGAAGACAAAATTTATAGTTTAGGGGGAAATAACCGACATGGACAGAATTTCTTATACTGCACCTTCAGAATCGGCAGCATTGTCCGTGAGACCTACTCCTCCAGGAAAAACAGCGACTTGGAAGGATTTTATCGCGCTAACCAAACCAGGTATTTTGCGTTCAAATCTCATCGCGGCTTTTGCTGGCTTTTGGGTGGCTTCTCAATGGCATTTACAATACGGCAAACTAATCCTCATGTTGCTGGGAACCGTACTGGTTATGGCTTCCTCCTGTGTATTCAACAATTATTTTGACCGTGATCTGGATATGAAGATGGCCCGCACACAGGATCGCGTGCTGCCTACTGGGAAAATGTCGCCAAAGACGGTGCTCTGGTATGCCATTATATTAGGTATATTGGGATTGTCTGTACTATTTATTGGCAACGGCCTGCTGGCCGGTGTATTTGGTGTCATTGGCATGCTTGTGTATGTCGTTGTGTATACGTTATGGCTAAAGCGCTCCTCGACCTGGAGCACCTCAGTTGGAGCGATCTCAGGAGCAATGCCCCCGGTGATCGGGTATGTAGCGGCTGCGGGCAAGGTTGATCTTGGCGCTGTCCTGTTATTTGCGATGCTGTTCTTATGGCAGCCTCCACATTTCTGGGCGCTGGGCATCCGGCGTGTAGAGGAGTATCGGGCCGCAGGCTTCCCGTTATTGCCCGTGGTGAAGGGCATTCCGAGAACGAAATTGCAAATGATTCCTTATCTCGTTCTGCTCCTGCCTATTCCAATATTAATGTATGTCTACGATTATACAGGAATATGGTTCCTTATCATCGGTGAGCTTCTGTCCGTTTCCTGGCTGCTAATGGCGCTAAAAGGCTTTCGTTCTCAGGAAAATGATGTTTGGGCGAAGCGGGTATTCTTGTTCTCAATCAACTATTTGACAGTCAGCATGATCGTCATGATTCTCGATACAGTTCGATTGTAATGGAGGTTTGAGGATGTGGTTGCTTAAGAAATATAAATGGACCTGGATTTTGCTGGTTTTATGTCTCATCATGGCGGGGTATCTGCTCTGGACTACCTATGCCAAGCCCAAGCTGCCGATTATTCGGCCGGTGGAGAGCTTCAGCTTGGAAAATGTAGATGGCCGCAATATTACGCTGGAGGACACGAACGGCAAGGTTCGGCTATTTTATTTCTTCTTCTCCAGTTGCCCGGATGTATGTCCGGTCACGACTTTCCGCTTAAGTCAAGTGCAGGATCTGCTCAAGGATAAAGGCATGTTTGGCAAGGACGCCGAGATCATCTCGATTTCCTTCGATCCGGAGCGAGACACGCGCGAGGCTATTAAGGCGTTTGGGGACAAATTCAAGGCCGATTATTCCGGTTGGTATTTCTTGCGAGGAGATCAGCAGAAGATCATGGATCTGGCCATGAACTCATTCAAAATTTTAATTAATGAGGATCAGAATAACAATTTTGTCCACATGGATCTGATTGGTCTGGTTGACCGGGATGGCAATTTGCGAAATATTTACCGTCCGGAGTCTACACCTCAGGAGATCGCTCAAGGGGTTATCGATCTGGCCAAATAATAGCAATTTATATTGGCTTGTTGATTTTTCAGACGAAGCCGGGAGGAGGATATTCAATATATTCCTCTAGCCCGGCTTTTTCTAATTGGGAGATGATATATTCGTCAGGTGTACCCTCCACACCGGCGTAGCCTCTTCTCGTATAGATCTGGGTGGCGTCCGGGAAGCTGTCCAGTAATAGGGCGCGAATCTTCTTGCCAGATGCGTCATTGTCCATAAATAAGTATACCTCATCATCACCTACCTGCTTCCGGAGCGACTCCAGCTTGAGATTGTTCAAGGTTCCAAAGGTACAATGAATATGGATCTCTCCATGAAGCAGTCTGCGCAGCTTGCTGCGATCATTTTTGCCTTCGACGATAATACTGATCGGCATGGCGGCTCACCTCGATTAGGTTGGATGGTTGATTCTTATAGAGGTTGTCCCAAAAGTCCGATTTTGATCAGAAAGCGGACTTTTTAGAATACGCATTTCGCATTTATAGTGTATACTTGACCGTCATCTCATGCAAAAACATAATAAAAGCGGCCTGTCGGGAGGGGGACAGACCGCAACCATGATTTCATCTTACCAGATAGGGGCACGAAGGATAATCACCAGCAAAATATACAGTACCAAGATGGTACCTGCTGATGACCAGCAACCGCCAGCTCCAGCTCCTGGGCCGATGACGGGGCCTGGTCCGCATGGTCCACACGGCTCGATATGACCCACTTTGGATCACCTCCCTTTTTTAAGCTTGGGTCGGTAACTACAAAATATATTATGTTTTATCTACGCCCCTGCCCTGTGCAAGGGCCTAACCGTGTTCAAAATTATATGTGAATGCCCTTATTGCTCATCTTTCCGTTGGTATGGTGAAGGAAGCAGGCATATTTGCTTTCCAGGCAGGAACCACGATAATAACGAGCATTAAGAGCAAGAAGGCAAAGAAGTAGGGGGAGTAGTTATTATGCATCGTTCCCGCAATAATGGGGCCGAGGAAAGAACCGATCGACATCGCAATAGATTGCAGTGAGAATACGGTTCCCAGCCGTTTGCCCCCGGATAAGTCGATAAAGACGGAGGCCATAGCAGGGAAGACGATGCCTTTGGCCAAACCAAGCGCAAATAGCGAAATGACAATCGGAACCGAGTCGAGGGCTGCCAGCGAGAAGAAGGATAGAGCAATGCCGAGTATTCCAAGATAGGATCTAATATACGGCGAGAAATGGTTCAGAAATAACAACGATAGGGTCGCCAGGGCCCCGAGGCTAATAATCGAGAAGTAGAGCCCGGTATGCATGATCCCGGATAATCCGCCTGCCTGGAGCGGGAGTTCAAAATATAGAATCCCTTGGGCGCAGGATACGGCGAAGGGCAGCAAATAGAAATAAATAGGAATAATATTGAGCTTCACAGGCGCTTTTTTGATAGGCTGCTGTAGGGGGGCCTTTAATTTGGGCAGTTCCTTGATCGTAAATATGGCGATAACACCGGTAACGATCATAAGCCAGCCAAGCGTCTGGAATGTAAGGGTGAAGCCGGCGCGGGCGACAAGAAAGGCCCCGGCAGCCGGGGAGACGACGGAAGCAAGGGTATGCATCACCCCGTGTCCTGCCATCAATTTCCCTTGTTTCACCGCGTTGCTCGACAGGGAAGCGAGCAGGGCCAGACAAGCCGGGGACAGGAAAGCAAGCACAAATCCGCTAATTGAGCGCAGCACAAGAAGCTGCCATGGCTCCGTGACATGGGCTTGCAGCAGGAGGATGGCTCCACCAGATAGCAAGCTAAATATCATATAGCCACGGCTTCCATGCCGATCTACGCCCTGTCCGGCAATAAGATTGCCAGGCAGATGTGTTAGCGCATATATCCCCATCATCCAGCCAATGAAGGCAGGCGCAGCCCCTAGTGACAATGCAAAGGGCGTCAGAATAGGATATTGCGCATGCAGGTCGAAGAAAGCGAGGAACATAAAAAAATAAAGCCAGAAAGCGATTTTCACTGCCTTGCCCTCCTCTAAAAATGAGTTGTTCAAAAATTCATCATGCTATACTTGTACGTCGCTTGGGACGAACTTATACCCCCTTTCGGTACATGATGTACATAATTTTCTGTGATTTCCTGTTAAATTGGGGTTAAGCTGTCATTGGAACTGGCCATCATGTATAATAAGGGAGCGTCCGCTTGACCGGGTGGCTCTGACATAGGCAAGGTAGTTCAATAAGTGCTGGATGCAGTCTTTTTGAATACGAATGATTAAGAGTTTAGGGGTGTTCATGAATATGGATTTGAATGTTGATGTATGGATTGAATTTCTAAAACAAAACTGGCTCGTCATTGTTGTAGCCCTGGTTATCCTATTTCTGGTGCTGAATTTTGTTAAGACCGTAGTCAAATGGGCGCTGGTCCTTGTCATCGCTGCGTTCATCATTATATACAGCGGCATATCTCTCAAGGATATTGGCAATGCGGTGGAGACGGTGAAAGATCAGGCTGCTGATATCACCAAGTCGGAAGTTCTGCAGATGATGAAGAAGGAAGCAGCGGAAGCGGAAATTACACAGAATGGCGATGGAACGTTTACGATTAAGACGCCTAATCTTGAAGTTACAGGCAGTGACGGCGATGGCAAAGTAAAGGTGAAGTTCCATGGCGTATCTTTGGGTGAATGGAAGGTTAATGATACGATAGAGGCGTTTATTGAAGAAGCAAAACGCAAGTAGTGGGTAAGGTCTGCCTTAAATATTATGACCATAAGTCATCAAGATAGGGGGCAAGCATGACGATGGTCTTGGCTCAACAATTACAAGAAATAAACTGGATTAACGCATTGCTCATCTGTATTTTGCTTATATCTGTACTGCAAGGCTGGGCGCGTGGGGCATCCCGTACGGCGGGCAGGTTGTTCACCCTGGTTAGTGGGGGAATTCTGTCTGTAGTGAGCATAATCGGGGCGATTCCACTCACTATATGGTTATCCCCGAAGGTTCAGGACTGGCTATCCACCATTGCGTACCCGCAGCGTGATATGGCAACATGGGAACAAGTATATTACACCTTCATCACCGCGATCCGCGACTTTCCATTGATGCGGTTCGCTGTGTTATTTATTATTAGCTATTGGTTGATTCGTACTGTTCTGGGGTTGCTCTCGGCATTTTTACTGGGCAATTCCTCGCTGGAGCGCGTTCCGTTCGGAGGAGGGGGCAGGTCCTCGTTCCTGAGCAGGCTGCTCGGCGCATGCATCGGCACCGTAATCGGTACGGTCAGATGCATGATGATGATCGTCCTTTTATTTATCGTTGTTACACTATTTCCGAATAGCAGCTTCAGTCAATATGTGCAGGCTTCCACGGTATATCAGCAAGGAGCTCATACGGTAATTGAACCCCTGACCGGAGACTTGATCAAGGAGAAGCTGCCGGTGTTTACTCGCAGTGTGGAGGCGGAACTCAACGGTATTTTGCAGCGGAAGTATGAGGTGATCGATGCCAATATTCCGCAGGATATTGAACTGGCTGCGGCTAAAGTGACGGAAGACGCAGGTACGGATGAAGAGAAGGCAAGGCGTCTCTATGATTGGGTCGGCTCCAGAGTGAGCTATGATTATGGCAAGGTCAAGGATTATGAGGAGCGGGGGGACTGGCATGAACAGACGCCGCAGATGACCTTTGATACGAAAAAGGGAGTATGCATCGATTACTCGCGTCTGTATGCGGTTATGGCCAGGTCGCAAGGGCTTAAAGTGAAGGTTGTGACTGGATTAGGGTATGACGGTAGAGGAGGATACGGCCCTCACGCTTGGAATGAGGTCTATCTGACAGAGAAGGACAAGTGGATTCCGCTTGATTCAACCTGGGCGCAAAGTGGGGATTGGTTCAATTCGCCAGCCTTTTATGATACGCATGTTCCCGACAAAACGGCTTAAAAATAGAAGTACCGGGTGTAACCTCGCATCGGATTGAATCGTTATGTTAATATAGTTGATGAAGTATGGAAGGATGAAAGAGGAGAAACGCCCATGAAGAACTCATACAATGACGATCCTCGCGAGCAGGAAGCCAAGCTGAAGCGTCATTTTAATATTCGCTTGAATTTATTTTTTTTCAGTACTTTTATAATATTTACCGTCATTATCGTACGTCTGGCGATTTTGCAATTTGTAGAAGGGCCAAGTTTGTCCCAGCAGGAGACGAGTATGCGGGTCAAGGATGTCCCGCTATCACCGATTCGTGGCTCTATATTAGCGGCAGGCGGCGAGAAGCTTGCTTACTCGACTCCGGTTCAGTCGCTCTACATTACACTGCAGAAGGATTATAGCAAGTCGGACCGGGGCATGAAAAACCGGCCTGAAGCGCTGGAAATTGCCAAGAAGCTGAAAGAGGTATTTGATAAGTATGGCGATAAGGTCAACGAGCCGATGACGGAGGAAGATATCGTTAAGGCGATGGACCTGGATTATACCAAGGGCAATGGTTATTCGCCAAGGCTGATCAAGTCGGGGTTAAATAAGCAGGAGGTTGCTTATTTCCTGGAGCGTAAATCCGAATTCCCTGGTATCGATATCGTCGAGGATAGCGTGCGGCACTATGATACGGATACGGTGGCTGTACAGACCATTGGATACCTCAAGAAATATAAATCCATGGATGACGTTAAATGGTATGACCCGATCCGGGAAGCGAATAGTTCATTAGACAAGGACCCTGCCCTGGATTATACATCCGAGGAGCTTGTTGGTGCGGACGGATTGGAGATGTATTACCAGAATGAGCTTCGCGGCAAGAACGGCTACAAGAAAGTGCCGATCGATCCGCGAAATATGGCCACTGGCGTCTCCGAGATCGTACCTCCGGAGAAGGGGTATGATCTGCATACGAATATTAACAAGAATATTCAGCTTATCGCTGAGAAAGCCATTTTGGATCAGATTGATTGGGTCCATAAAAATCCGGTATCCGGTGAAGTTCACCCTAATGCGAAAACCGGTTATGCTGTTGCGATGGAAGTGGACACCGGTAAGATTGTGGCCATGGCGAGCATGCCGGACTATGATACGAATGTATGGCAATCCGGTGGGATTGATCCCGATGACTGGGCTAAAATAAACACAAATTATCAGAATGGAACGATTACCCCGTATAGTTCGGGGCAATCGGGACATAATTTTGGCTCTAATGTATTGCTGGGTTCAACGATTAAGCCTTTGTCTGTATTGATTGGTCTGAATGAGGGATTATTCAAGACAACTGATTATTACTCTGATAGAGGTATCGCTTACTTTGGTAAGAATGATTCTTCCAGTGTACGTAACTCGGGAAGGCATGTTTATGGCTCTATTAACCCTTCACAAGCGATCCGTGTTTCCTCCAATGCCTTTATGGTCGATATGGTGGGTGAGAGATTATACAATAAATACAAGGGCGATGGAATTGGCGTCTGGGATGAATATATGAAGAAGTTCGGTCTAGGGGTATCGACGGGAGTAGACCTGCCTAAAGAGTTCCTGGGTCAGCTTGGCTATAACAATGAATCAGAGACAGCACTTTCCCGATTGGTATATGCTTCTTTCGGACAGCAGGGCGGTTATACAACCATGCAATTGGCTCAGTATACAGCCACTCTCGCAAGCCGAGGTTCGCGAATGGAGCCGCATATCGTCAACAAAATTACGGATGAGAACGGAAATATCATCAAAGAATTTAAACCGAAGGTATTAAATAAGGTTGAGTTTAAAGATGCTTATTGGGATGCCGTGATCAACGGTATGGAGACCAATGTCCAGGCGGCCTTTGCCGGATTCCCGTATGATTTTGCCCGGAAGACAGGGACCTCACAGCAATGGGGAGCGGGAGCTAACCGCGATAACGGAGTATTTATCGCCTTTGCCCCACGCAAAAATCCGAAGCTTGCTGTCGCGGTCATTATTCCTGAAGGCGGCTTTGGTGCCTGGAGCGCCGCGCCGGTCGCCCGGAAAATCTTCGATGCTTATGATCAAGAGTATGGGCTTGATGGCATTCCGAAGAAGACGCAAAATCAGCAGACGGATAATCAGAACACGGATCAAAAAAATAACACGCAATAAGAAAAATTTAAAATTGAATAAAGACGATACATCAGCGATCTTTCATGGCATGGCTTGGGAAAGATCGCTGTTTTTTTATCTATAACAACATGTCCAAGACTTTGATCTCAACAATGACGTGGAAAGAAAGCAGGGATATATATTGAAAATCGTCTATCCGTTAAATCGACGCGAGCAAGAAGCGGTGATGAGGAGTCGGTTTAATATCATCTTTTCTTTTTCAGTGCGTTCGCTATTTTTACGGTTATCATTGTTCGCCTGGCGATCTTGCAATTTGTAGAAGGTCCGGACTTGTCCAAGCAGGAGATGCTGTTGAGAGTGAGGGATGTGCCGATGCAGCCCATGCGAGGGGATATCCTGTCTGCTGAAGGGGTAAGACTGGCCTATTCAACGCCGGTGCAAACCCTGTATTTAACTTTGCAGCAGAGCAATTATCATCCAGCGACAGAGTCGGGCAAAGGGAACTATAAGCAGGCCGTTGAATTAGCCCGACAATTAAAATTGGCTTTTGATGCATATGGTGCAGCGGATAAAACATTAACCGAGCAGGATATTATCGACAGTATGGATCTGAGCTTCCGAATGAATGGGGGATTCGTACCACGGCGGATAAAGGTGGGATTGACTCCTGAAGAGGTGGCCTACTTCCTGGAACGAAAAAGTGAATTTCCCGGAATTGACATCGTTGAAGAGAGCGTTCGTCATTACGATAAGGACAGGGTAGCAGTACAAGCGATCGGATATCTAAAAAAATATAAATCAACTACAGACCTGGGATCGTACGAGGCAATCAGGGAGTCGCAAGGCAAAGATCCGGCACTGCAATATACGGAAGAGGAGTTCGTCGGCTTTGATGGTCTGGAATTATTTTATCAGAATGAGCTTCGGGGCAAGAATGGATTCAAAAGCGTATCGATTAATCCGCGGAACATGGTGGATGGGGTAACGGACTTAACCCCACCGGAGAAAGGCTATGACTTGCACACAACCATTAATAAAGAGGTGCAACTGGCTGCACAGCAAGCGATCCTCGATCAGATTCATTGGGTGCATACCAACCCGGTATCCGGGAAGGTACATCCTTATGCGCAGACGGGTTATGCCGTGGCCATGGAAGTGGATACCGGCAATGTGGTCGTCATGGCCAGTATCCCGGATTACGACACGAATTTGTGGCCGACAGGCAACATGACAAATGAACAATTTAGCAAAATTCAGGAAAATTACAGAAACGGAACTATTTCTCCTTTTAGCTCCGGACGTTCGGGGCATCATTTCGAATCGACGGTCCTGCTTGGTTCTACCATCAAGCCGCTATCCGTCCTGATCGGATTAAATGAGGGGCTCTTCAAGACTAGCGACTATTATACCGATCGCGGAATAGCTTACTTCGGGAAGAATAATTCCGCGCGGGTAAGGAATTCGGGAAATCGGGCATATGGGAAAATTGATCCATCGATGGCGATTTTGCACTCTTCAAATGCCTTCATGGTGGATATGGTAGGAGAGAGGTTATATAACAAGTACAAGTCCAAAGGCATCAAAATCTGGGATGAGTACATGAAGGAGTTTGGGCTTGGAACTTTGACAGGGATCGATTTGCCGGGGGAATATATGGGGACGTTGGAATACAATGCAGAGTCGGAAACCGCGCTCTCCCGCCTGGCCTATGCCTCATTTGGACAGCAGGGCAAATATACAGCGATGCAGCTGGCACAGTATACGGCAACCCTGGCCAACCGAGGTAAACGAAGGGAGCCGCACCTTGTAAATAAAATCACGAATGCGGATGGCAAAGTCGTCAGACAATTCGAGCCAAAGGTACTGAATGAAGCAAAATTTAACGAGGCCTACTGGGATGAAGTAATTAGCGGTATGAAGACGGAAGTTAGCGCATTTACGAATTTTCCTTATGACTTTGCACGCAAGACAGGGACATCGGAGCAGGATTATAGGGGCGAGCGAATGGAAAATGGTGTATTTATCGCCTTTGCTCCACGCGTAAATCCGAAGCTGGCTGTAGCTGTAGTTATCCCGGAGGGTGGCTTTGGCGCCTGGAGCGCGGCACCGGTCGCGAGGAAAATCTTCGATGCTTATGATCAAGAGTATGGGTTGGACGGTATCCCGAAGAAAAGCCTGCACTAGCAAGACGGTAAGCATGAATAAACTAAAGTTAATTTAATCATTTAAGGGCCAAGGTGAGAACTATTTTCAGTAAAAGTGAAAATAGT
The DNA here is from genome assembly GCF_013393165.1 of Paenibacillus sp. 79R4. NCBI lineage: Bacteria > Bacillati > Bacillota > Bacilli > Caryophanales > Paenibacillaceae > Paenibacillus > Paenibacillus sp. 79R4. The sequence goes on from NZ_QJOT01000009.1 coordinate 54,358, forward strand.
TCTTGCTTTTTGGCCTGTTTATCATTTAAAATTTGCATTAGGGAAACTTTTTTAGGAAAACGAAACAATTATATCTCTATGAAACATTTATTCTACTAAGCAAAAAAACAGAGCGCGCTGCTCGAGATATTAGGAGGACTAATCTATGGAACAAATTCGAGTTAAGAAGAGCCCTTTGCAAAGGGCAAAAATTACACTAAGTGTACTGGTGCTGGTAATTGTTGCAGCCTGCTCCAAGGTGGATGGGGAAGCGTCGCGTCTCCAAAGAGCCGAGGACGGCAGCAAAATTCAAGTTGTCTCCACGATTGGGATGATCACGGATGTTGTTCAGGAGGTCGGCGGGGAAGAGGTCGAAGCGATCGGCTTGATGGGGCCCGGGGTAGATCCGCACCTATATAAAGCTTCTCAAGGAGATATGACACGCCTGGATCAGGCGGATATGATCTTCTACGGAGGTCTCCACCTGGAGGGGAAAATGACGGAGATCTTCGAGAAGCTGGAGCGTAGCAAGCCGACGGTGGCCGTATCCCGAGGGATTGATACATCGCTGCTCCGCTCCGGAGAGGATGCAGGCGGTACGCAGTATGATCCTCATATCTGGTTCAATGTGAAACATTGGATCTCCGCAACGGAGACAATCTGCGATGCCTTGACCAGCTATGACCCGGCCCATGCCGATCTCTATAAGGACAATGCCGAGAAATATATTCAACAATTGAAGGAACTCGACGAAGAGGTACGAACGGCGATTGCCGAGATTCCAGAATCTGGCCGTGTACTTGTAACTGCGCACGATGCCTTTGGATATTTTGGAGAAGCCTACGGGATTAAAGTCATGGGATTGCAGGGGATCAGCACGGCCGCGGAGTATGGCTCAAAAGATGTAAGCGAACTTCGGGATTACCTGGTCGACAATAAGATCAAGGCGGTGTTCGTAGAATCCAGCATTCCGACAAAATCGATGGAGGCGGTCATTGCCGGAGCCAAAGAGAAGGGACATGAGGTTGAGATCGGCGGGGAACTGTATTCCGACTCATTAGGGGAGCCAGGATCCGATGCGGATACTTATATAAAAATGGTGCGGCATAATGTAAGCACGATCGTTAATGCTTTGAAATAAAATATAGGCGGTGACTAACGCCAAGGAGATAAGGAGCGATATAACCATGGGTGTGTACCCGCTTGAAGTAAGTAATTTGACGGTAGCCTATCAGAAGAAGCCGGTATTAAATTCGGTCTCCTTTCGGATTTCCTCCGGGAAGCTGATCGGGGTGCTCGGCCCCAACGGGGCGGGGAAATCGACGATGCTAAAGGCGGTGCTGGGGCTCATTCCGGCCGTTGAAGGTAACGTAAAGGTATTTGGCCGCAGTTATCAAGAGAATCGGAAGCAGGTCGGCTATGTGCCGCAGCGTGAATCTGTCGATTGGGACTTCCCGACGAATGCGCTGGATGTAGTTATGATGGGCAGATATGGACATCTGGGCTGGATTCGCCGACCGGGGATCAAGGAGCGGCAGATTGCCATGGAATGTCTGGCCAAGGTCGGCATGGCGGATTTTGCGGGCAGGCAGATCAGCCAGTTGTCCGGAGGCCAACAGCAGCGGGTCTTTCTGGCGAGAGCATTGGCGCAAAATGCCACTCTCTACTTCATGGATGAACCTTTCGCCGGGGTCGATGCGACAACGGAAAAAGCGATCATCCGCCTGCTGCATGAGCTTAAGGAGCAGGGCAAGACCGTGCTTGTCGTTCACCACGATCTGTCCACCGTGAAGGAGTACTTTGACGAAGTCGTGCTGCTTAACGGCAAGCTAGTAGCTGCAGGGCCAACCGAGGAGATCTTTACTTCCTCCAATTTGCAGAAAACGTATGGCGGACGAATTGCCATGTTGCAGGATGTAGCGCAGGAGGCGGTGAGTCTTACATGATGTCTACTTTGTTAGGCTGGCTTACCGATCCTAATATGCAGTGGATTTTAATGGGGTCCTTATTGCTTGGGATCGGCAGCGGAGTGATTGGCTCTTTCACTTATTTGCGCAAACAGAGTCTGCTGGGAGATGCGCTTGCCCATGCCGCACTTCCGGGGATTTGTATCGCCTTTATGTTAAGCGGTGTAAAATCAATTGGATTATTCATGCTTGGTTCGATCGTGTCGGGGATGATAGCGACCTTCGGGATATATGCCATCACTCGTTATTCGCGCATTAAGCAGGATGCAGCGCTTGGCATAATATTATCGGTTTTCTTCGGAATCGGGGTCATGTTAATGACGAAGATCCAGCATAGTGGGAACGGAAATCAAAGCGGACTCGATAAGTATATGTTCGGGCAAGCGGCATCGATGATGAAGTCCGATGTATATATGATGGGCGCTGTCTCACTGCTGCTGATCTTGATCTGCTTCCTATTTTTTAAGGAATTCAAGCTTGTCAGCTTTGACCCTGGTTTTGCCCGAGGAATGGGCATGAAAGTAGGGTTGCTGGAGCAGGCGCTCTTATTTATGACGGTGATTGCTGTCGTCGTAGGCATTCAAGCGGTTGGCGTTGTATTGGTAGCAGCGCTGCTTATCACTCCAGCCGTATCGGCCCGGTACTGGACGGATTCGCTTGGGGTGATGGTTATTATCGCCGGAGTGATCGGTGCATTCTCGGGTGCAACGGGGACGTTGATTAGCGGAACGCTGTCCAATCTTCCTACCGGACCGGTTACTGTTCTGGCGGCAACTTCGATGTTCTGCGTCTCGGCGGTGTTTGCTCCAAACCGGGGTCTTATAGCCAAGTTATGGCGTAGAGCGAGGACCAAGCAGCATATACGTCAGACTCAATCGCTCGAGACAGCTCGTCATCGCGCGGGAACCGTAGAAGGGGGGCTCGACGGATGATGGATTTCTGGATTATACTTACCGGCACCTTAGTTGCGGCAACCTGCGGAATTCTTGGCTGCTTCCTCATCCTGCGCAAAATGGCGATGGTGGGAGATGCGATAAGCCATTCCGTACTTCCCGGCATTGCGATTGCTTTCCTCATCGGCGGCTCGCGCGATTCGTTCCTGATGCTGTTTGGGGCCGCAGTGCTTGGACTGATTACCGTGTTCCTGATTCAATTGCTGCAGCGTAGTGGCTTGCAGTCAGATGCTTCCATCGGCATCGTATTTACGGCATTGTTCGCGATCGGGGTTATTCTGATCAGCCGAAATGCCCAGCATATAGACCTGGACCTGGATTGTGTGTTGTTTGGAGAAATTGCCTATGTGCCATGGGACTCTTTGATCTGGAATGGCTACAATCTGGGTCCCGTCGCTATCTGGATGCTGGGAGCAACCTTCCTTATTGTGCTGATAACGGTCGTGTTATTTTATAAGCAGTTCAAAATATGCGCCTTCGATCCTGCACTCGCTGCAGCTTTGGGCATACCTGTGGCGCTATTCCATTATTTATTGATGGGGCTGGTTTCCCTATCAACGGTAGCTTCCTTCGAAAGTGTAGGAGCGATTCTCGTCGTCGGGATGCTTATCGTCCCTGCAGCGACAGCCTATCTGTTGACCGATCGTCTTGGCTTGATGCTGCTGTACAGCGTCTTGATCGGGGCCATCAGCTCTACCGGCGGTTACTATATAGCGAAGCTGTTCGATGCTTCGATTGCCGGGTCGATGATCACGGTATGCGGAATACTGTTCGTTCTGGCGTTCCTGTTCTCACCTTCGCATGGGCTAATCTCCCGATGGACGAAGCGGCAGCAGATGCGGATGGGCAGTTTGAAACAGGCAGCAGAATGAATGAAGCAGGTAACAATGTAAAAGATATAGAGAATCCCTCTCGCGGGGGATTCTTTTTTTGTTTTTGTTCTGCGAGGTGGGATGACCGGGAAGTTGGATAGATATCTATAATAAATGGTGGATTTGCCGATTATATGCTCTCCTGTGAGCAGCGTCTATGTGATGCGGTGAGGATTATGATAAAATGACGGTATGTTGTGCCTACACTCCCGAATATCAGATTACAAATTACAGACAGGGGGATTACTTGTTGAAGTATAAATTGCTGGCATTGGATATGGATGGAACCTTGCTTACAGACCAACATCAGATTTCTCCGGATACGGAAAAATGGCTGCACAAAGCGATGGCAGCCGGTGTGCATATATGCTTGTCAACGGGCCGCAGATTTGTTGATGCGGTGCCGTTCGGCGAACAGCTTGGTCTGGGTACACCGATGGTAACGGTTAATGGAAGTGAAGTATGGCGTTCCCCGCATGAGCTGTATCGCCGGGAACAACTCGATCAGTCGATCGTGAAGCGAATGCATCAAATGTCTCGGAATCATGATGTATGGTTCTGGGCGGATGCGGTAGAAGGAACTTATAATGAGAAGAACTGGAGGCCGGAGCTGCTGGAGCAGAATCATTGGCTTAAGTTCGGATACCATACTGAGGACCATGATTTGCGCCATTCCTTATTGACGGAGCTGCAAAATATCGGCAGACTTGAGATTACGAATTCTTCCCCTTATAATTTGGAGATCAATCCTGCCGGGATTAATAAGGCGACTGGGATTTGTACGGTCTGCGACCTGCTCGGCGTGAGGATGGAGGAGGTCGTGGCGTTTGGGGACAGCTTGAACGACCTTGCTGCTATTCAAGCGGCGGGTTTGGGTGTAGCAATGGGCAACGCGCAATTGGCGGTGCAGGAGCTGGCGGATATCGTAACGGCTTCCAACAATGATGATGGGATTGCGCTAGTTATTCGCGATTATATTTTGGCTTAGGAGTGATCGATGCATGGCAGTGCTGGGCTGGATATTGGTCATCGCTTTATTTGCAGTCGGGATGGCAGGGGCGGTATATCCTGTTTTGCCAGGGGTACTTGCTGTCTATTTTGCCTTCTTCGTCTACGGCTGGTTCTTCTCATTCGAATCGTTCGGGTGGGTGTTCTGGACGGTTCAAACCTTAATTGTCGTTGTACTGATGGTGGCCGACTATGCGGTTGGCGCCTGGGGTGTGAAGAAGTTCGGCGGCAGTAAGCTATCGGTCTGGCTCAGTACCATCGGCATCATTATCGGTCCCTTCGTCATACCGGCCTTTGGGCTTGTACTTGGTCCGCTGCTTGGGGCGATGATTGGGGAACTGATCCGAGGGGAAAGCATAGAAAGAGCTTTTAAGGTAGGGATCGGCTCTGTGGTAGGTTTATTCAGCAGCTTTGTGGTTAAAATTATCCTCCAGCTTGTCATGATTATTCTATTTATCATTTGGATTCTCTAACTTATTATATCGGCGCATTACTCTTGCAGTAATCCTGGAAAGAAGGAATTATTTTTGTCCAAGAAAGAATCTTTCATCAGAGGCACGTTAATTCTTGCCGGAGCGGCATTGATCGCCAGAGTGCTGGGCTTGTTCCAGCGTGTTCCCTTGGAGCATATATTGGGCGATATCGGGAACGCCTCTTACTCCCAGGCGAATGCCGCTTATTTCATGCTGCTGACCATTGCAACAGCGGGAATTCCTAGTACGCTTAGTAAAATGGTATCGGAGCGACATGCGTTGAACCGCCCGATGGAAGCAAGGCGAATCTATCATGCCGGGCTGATGTTTGCCGTGATTTCCGGGATTGTTATGTTTGTACTCCTGTATATTTTTGCCCCGGTGTATGCTCGGGCATCGGGCATTCCGGAGACGGCCGTGACGATTCGGGCGTTAGCGCCGGCCTTGCTGTTATTCCCGCTGATCGCGATTATCCGCGGATATTTGCAAGGACGGAATATAATGATTGCCGGCGGTATTTCGCAGGTTATTGAACAATTCGTTCGCGTCGGAACCGGTTTGATTCTAGCTTTTCTATTCTATCATTGGGGTTATTCGGGTGAGAAGATCGCTGCCGGGGCTACATTCGGAGCGGTCATCGGCGGCGTCGCCGCGCTGCTCGTTATGCTCTATTACAATATGAAGGTTCGCCTCAAGGACCGCAGCGAGCTGCCGCTTCAGGCTCATGATGGACAGGCCAGGATTTCCTATGGGCAAATCTATGCGGAGATCTTCAAGCTGTCGATTCCAATCGTCGTCTCTTCGATGACGGTATCTGCAGTCAATTTCATTGATAACTCAATCCTGAAGCCGCTCTTGTCGGGACAGATTGGTCCGAATGAGGCGACATATGTACTCGGAATCCTCGGCAATCGGGCGCAAATGATCGCGGGGATCCCACCGATTCTGGCTATTGCGTTAAGCCAATCGCTCGTTCCGATCATTTCGGCGGCCTTTGCCCGCGGGGATCAGGCGCATTTGAAACGGCAGGTTACGCTGGCGATGCAGGTCGCTGTGCTTACCGGGATGCCGATCATTCTTGCTCTCGGGACGGCAGCTTACTCGGTTAACGGTTTGCTGTTCAGTACGCGTGACGGAAGCGGAATCGTAGCTTTGCTTACTTTTGCCACAATATTCCAGATTACGATGATGACGAGCAACTCGATTCTGCTTGGAATTAATAAGGCGACCTTGTCGATGGTGCATGTTATCATCGGAATTATCGTCAAGCTGGCAGCCAGCTATGCTCTGGCTCCGCTGCTTGGTATCTACGGGATTATTATTGCGACAGCCCTTTGCTTCCTTGTTATTACGCTGCTTAACCTGCGTTCGATGAAGAGGATCGTACCGTTCTCGATTATGGGCGGGCGCTGGGCAGGCTTCCTGCTTACCGTCGTTGCTTTGACGGGAATTGGCTATGGGCTGAATCAGCTTGGCATCGGGATGGGAGCCATCATGCCAGGCGGCGTGGCCTTCTTCCTCACCTGCTGCATCGTCGGGGTAGCGGTGGTTGCTCTTTATCCGGTATTGCTCGTTGTGCTGCGCGTTGTCCGCAAGGAAGAGCTGGGTACTTATCCGCCGGCGCTGCAAAAGGTCTTCAGACCGCTTATGCGCCTGCAGCGCGGTTCGGCAGGCACAGGCGGAACCATGTAAGACGCTAGTCGGCGGCGTCCTCCGGGAGCGCCGCCTTTGTTATGTCGTACCGGTGCTCGCGACTGATGTCGCACAGGTACGGCGACTGCGGCGCGCTGATCCCGTTCAGCGCGCTCGGGTCCTTGAACCAATCCTCCCGCAGGATGGGTTCATAGGGGGCATCGACCCAAGCCCCCCTCAGCTTGGGGCTATAGAGACGCTCGCCTCCAGGCCGCGTCTCGCCTTCGGCACGCGCTGCCCCCCGGGCAGGCGGGGTCAGCGCTTGCCCGGGATTAGCCGTGAACAAGTCCGGCCAATAGTCCGCGCGCGAGCCCGTGTGCGGCACGCTCGCGGCGAAGCGCTGTGCGCCGCTGTGCACGGCGCGCAGGCCAAACAGCATGGCGTACAGGCTCTTGCCTAGCGCGATGCGGGCGGGCAGACTGACCGGGTTAACGACGCTGCGACCGGCCAGCCGGTGAACATCGCCGGATTCAGGGCAGTCTTGCCCGTCGCCTGCGGACTCATATTCCTTGAGTCCGTCTTCAGCCCTGCTGTTCTCCAGCAGCGGGAATATGATGTGATTCATGCCGAGCAATTGAACCAAAGCGGGTCCATTCAAATCATCCATTGATAGCTGATAATGCGGATGGCGAAAGACCTGCTTGTCTATATAGTTCTGCTCATTAATGATAAGCCCAACGGTCAGTAGCGGGCTGCTGCGATCGATCCAAAACCGCTGCCAGAAGGGCTGCATGAAGCGGGAGACATGAAAATGCGGTAGCAGGTGGAACAGGCTCCGGCCTATTTCACGGCTTTTGGCGTAGAGTAGAAGCTGCGGATAAGCATCCTGGAAAATAAGTGCATTGCTGCGCTCAAAAAAACGATAGAAAGACTGTTTTCCCGCTTCGTCGAGGGCATTCTGTAATCTGCTCCCCTTCAGATCAGTCATCCACCAGCCGGCGTTACGCGATACCATATGTGCCAGGAAGGCCCAATGCACCTCTGGATATTGCACATAAAACTGCCAATAAGCTTCGGTTCGCGTAATATTGCTAATCTCGGCTTTACGGGTTGCGTCGGTGATCTCTTCGGCAAGCTCTAGCTCGGCTTCTGTCCAGGACTCGGCGCTGCTTCCAATTGCCGGTTTGCGGCGCAGCAGATCTTCAATTTCCGCTTTAACCGCATTGACTGCAGCCTCGTTCCAGTCCAGGGGCAATCGCTCTTCCCTTAATTTGCTGGAATTGGTCCATTGAGCAGTCTTGTCTTTGACAACTTCGCTGATCGCTGAAGGTAGGCGAAGAATCAATTTTCTTAGACCGTCTTTGGACGTGTTATCCGGATCAGGGGGAATTTGCTGCGTCATGGTTGGACCTCGCTTTCTTCAAAGCATATTGTCGTGTAGTTAAAATAAGTGTGTATTTCAAAAGGTCGTTCCCAGCATCGAAGCTTATGCTTCCGATGTGGATCAAAATAGCCTTCCAGTTTTACAATACTCAGCTAATCTCTACAGACTCACCGCATTGTATTTCATACCGGTCATCCACTTTTCAGCTTGTTCCTTACTCAGTCCCAACTTGTTTTTTTGTAACGCTTCAGTTAAATTGAGCTGAGGAGCAGACCATGTGAACAACTTCTATAAGTATGGCCGAAATATTTGACTTCCACACTTCAATTTGATTGACTAGAGGTACATCGATTTGGAGAAAAACATTAGGAGAAGGGAATGAAAGTCAATGAGAAAAGTTACTTCCGCTGAGGAGTTTCAAGTCAGCATTCAATCCAGCCATTTGGTAGTCGCTGTATTTAAAGCAGACTGGTGCGTGGATTGCAAATTTATGGACCCGTTCATGCCTGAAGTAGAGCAAAAGTATGAAGACCGCTTGACCCTTGTTGAGGTCGATGTCGATCAGGTCGGAGACGTAAGTCAGGAACAGAACATCATGGGCATTCCTAGCTTTGTCGCTTATGCGGACGGTAGAGAACTCGTTCGTTTTGTTAATAAACTCCGTAAATCGCGCGAGGAGATCGAGGATTTCCTGAATAAAGCGCTGGAGGTATATTCGGCCCTTCACAATACTTCAGAGAGACGAGAAAACTAAGACCGATCCGAACAGGCACGCTGTCCCCAATTAATTTGGCGGGCGGCGTGTTTGGTTTTTGAATATTTTGTCATGTTCCCCTATGATTGCATCGTGGATATCAGGTATAATGAAGTGGTATCAATTGTGAAAATTTCCTAACACTTTGTTATAGCGGGTGAGAATCATTGAAGACAAAGCATTTGAAATGGCTTAGTTATCTGTCCTGTTTTGTGATGTTCCTCGCTACCCTGGGCGGGAGCGTGGTGACGAAGACGGAGTCGGGGCTTGGCTGCGGCAATGAATGGCCGCTTTGCAACGGGAAATTTGTTCCGGCCCATACGCTTGCATCGATGATTGAGTACTCGCATCGGGCCGTAAGCGGAGCCGCGGGATTGCTTGCCGTAGGCGCATTCGTCTCTTTTTGGCTGTATCGTAAAAACCGCAAGGACCTGCAGCTTTACGCTCTGCTGGCGCTAATCTTTGTAATGGTACAAGCGTTTATGGGGGCGATGGCGGTAATTTATCCTACCTCGTCCGGAGTGATGGCCCTTCATTTTGGCTTCTCACTAATTGCTTTTGCAAGTTCAATTATGTTAGTGCTAGGAATACGCACTGAAGAGACAGCGGAGAAGAATTCCGGTTCGGTGCCTGCTCAGTCCGATGCATTATCGGTATCGATCGGTTTTCGCAATTTAACCTGGTTTGCCACATTATATACTTATATCGTTGTATACATAGGAGCCTATGTCAGCCATACGGATTCGGCGGGGGGGTGCAGTGGATGGCCGCTGTGCAATAATGAGCTGATCCCCGATCTGACCGGCGGGACAGGGGTCGCTTTTATTCACCGTATCGCGGCTCTGCTGCTTCTGGTACTCATCGCGTTAGTCGGACATTTGGCATATTGGAAGCATCCGCATCACAGGGAAATTCGCAAATTAGGCGTCGCTGCAACGGTCCTGATCATCATTCAGGTGTTCACAGGTGCAGGGATTGTATTTACTTTGAACAATTTCGAAGTTTACTTGTTTACTTCGCTTGCTCATATTATCGTGCTCGCTTCGTTATTCGGGGTGTTATGTTATTTGAGCGTCAGAACGTGGCAGCTCAGCAAACTAAGCTCCAGCAAAGTTAGCGGCAAGCGGGTCGATGCATAGCTCAACCGGACTCTTGATCCCATGATTTCATTTGATCTTATAAAATATAGTGAGAACAAAAGTCCACGATCTGCTCGCGGGCTTTGCTTCATATTTGCCATTTGTCATGAATCTGTTGTTGGTCTTGGCAGAAAGAAACGCGAGTAACTGTTATACTGTGAAGTGGAATATTAAATCATTGAAATCATAAAGACGACAGATATATAGATACGGCAATCCAGGCTGTTCAGGGAGGAAATTTGAAATGGGCTACAAAAATTTGCGTGATTGGATAGATATGCTTCAGAGGGAGAATGAACTGACGATTATCGATGCTCCGGTTGATCCCTACTTGGAATTGGCGGAAATCCACCGCCGGGTCATTGATGATAATGGACCTGCATTGCTGTTCACAAATGTGAAGGGAACTCCATTCCCGGTGGCGACGAATTTATTCGGAACGATCCGCCGCGTTGAGCTGGCGTTTGGACCTCGTCCGGAGCAGCTTGCCAATCAATTGGTTACGATGCTGGACCGCATTATGCCGCCAAATCCGAAGGCGATCTGGAATGAGCGCGGCTTGATACGGGAAGTGCTCAAGGTAGGGCTGAAAAGCGTGCCGAAGAGTAAGGCGCCGATTCTTGAGGTATGCAAGCAGGATGCGCCTCTGCGCGAGCTTCCGAAGCTGACAAGCTGGCAGCTTGATGGCGGTCCTTTTGTAACGTTGCCTTTAGTCTATACAGAGAATCCGCTTCATCCGAAAGAGAACAACCTCGGCATGTACCGGATTCAAATCTATGATGATCAGACGACAGGCGTACACTGGCAAATTCAAAAGGGCGGCGGCTTCCATTACCATGAAGCGGAGAAGATGGGACAAGCCCTGCCGGTATCCGTCTTTATTGGCGGCCCGCCAGCGATGATTGCCTCGGCGATTTCTCCGGTGCCTGAGAATTTATCAGAGCTGCTGGTAGCTTCATTTATCCTGGGCGAGAAATTGCCGATGGTTGATAATCCACTGGGTGGACATCGGATTCCAGCGGAGGTCGAATTCGCCATTCAGGGCGTAGTGCCTCCATTCGAACGCCGTCCGGAAGGACCGTTTGGTGATCATTTCGGTTACTATTCCTTGCAGCATGATTTTCCGGTGCTGCAGGTAAAGAACATGTGGCATCGGAAAAATGCGATATATCCGGCAACGATTGTGGGCAAGCCGCGTCAGGAGGACTACTACCTGGGAGATTTCCTGCAGAAGCTGTTGTCTCCGGCATTCCCGCTTGTGATGCCGAAGGTTCATTCCCTGTGGACCTATGCGGAGAGCGGCTTCCATGCGCTATCGTCCGCGGTAGTGCGGGAGAGCTATTCCCGTGAAGCGCTGGTGGCCGGCTTCCGCATTCTCGGCGAAGGCCAGCTATCATTAACCAAGTTTCTGATGCTGACGGATCAGAAGGTCGATCTGGCCGACTTCCGTCTGCTGTTGAAGACCGTGCTGGAACGCTTTGATCCGCGAAGCGATCTGTTCATCATTAACAATACTTCACATGACACACTGGACTATACAGGGCATAAGCTGAACCACGGCAGTAAAGCGATTATGATCGGGGTTGGCGAACCTGTCCGGAAGCTGCCGAAGACCTATGATGAAGGGGATCTCGCTGAGATCAGTCAAATTTCTGTCTTCCATGACGGATGTCTTGTCGTATCCGGTGCATCCTATGAGGACGAGCCGGAATTAGCTGAACGTGTTCTGGCACGTTTACGGGAACGGGGAACCGCTTGGCCGTTCGTCGTATTGGTTGACGATGCCAAGACAGTAACGTTTGATCAGACGTCATTCCTCTGGACTGTGTTCACCCGCTTCAATCCAGCGAGCGATATTTATACGGCAAGTGAGGTGCGTCAGCACCATCTCGTCTATAGTCTGCCGATCGTGATTGATGCTCGAATGAAGCCGGGGTATCCGGATGAACTGTTCCCTCGGGAGGATATTGTAAAATTAGTGGATGAGCGTTGGAAAAGCTATTTTGTATAATTGAGAAATAGCAATTGATCACTAACCGTATTTCAAAAGGTTTCGCTTTTTAGGGTCAAGAGGTCTGGATAAAGTTGGGTCTGGGAGAGAGCTGCATGCTTTTTCGGAGAAAACAACCGCGTAAACACTTGGGTTGTTTCCGGAAAAAACAAGGCGATTTGCAAGCATCCGCGTAGACCCGGCTGATTTAAGATTTGCTGTCAATTCATTCCTGATCCACTTTGCGATCAATCGCGGGATTTTTTGCACAACTTCTAGCAGGAAGCGAGGAATGTACATGCTGCGTAGCTTGCTTGGGGAGCCGCCCAGACAACCGGAGGAGAGACTGGACAAGGCGCATAAGGCGATGAAGGAGACCATCCGTATACTGCGTCGTGAAATCAAGCTTAAACAGGACCCGACACATGATTATCGCAAGCTTGAGATTTGGATTCTGGGATTGATCTCATCGCTCGATGAACTGGAGGAGTGCTTGTTCGCCTCAAGTCTGTTCCGTAAGAAGGTTACGCATGATTCGGTAGAAGACATGGAGTTGGTAGAGCGAGAGGATTATGCCCGATACGTATTTTTCTATAAAGATGGATTTATACGTGTTTTTGCGGTTTTGGACAAGCTGGGAACTGTGCTTAACGAGTTGTTTGATATGAAGATGGCCAAGATTAAGCCTCATTTTTCGTTCTTTACGGTGCTGCGTCAGCTTCAGCTCATTTCGAAGCATGCTGAATTGGGCAAAGACTTGAACGTCATCAAAAATCAATATCGCGAAGCTTTATCTGAACTTCGACGCCGCCGCAATACGGAGATCCATTATATGAACTCAGAATTGCGCGACGATTTGTGGCAACGGCACCAGGCCTTGTTTGGTAAAATCGAGCTGGAAAACCTGGACCTGCATCTCCGCGATTTGGAGCAAGGTTATCAGATGGTGTGTGAGACGCTTGGAGCGGTTTTTAGCTACACCAATCAAAGATGGAAGCAGTTGTCCGAGAGATAAAATACGTGGTGTGACGCCGAAAATGTGAACTGTGTCAAATTTCCTTTGACAAACTGTGAGAATGTTACTATACTCAGAATAGTTTCAGAAACTTAAACCTAAAATTTCATAATATTTTCTTATCTAGAGTGGCGGAGGGAAAGGCCCGATGAAGCCCGGCAACCGATTTATCCGATGTTTGGTACGATACCGGAATCGATAAATGTCATGGTGCTAATTCCTTCAAAGTCTGTTTGCTTATGGCAGGCAGGGCTTTGGCAGATGAGAAGGCATTGTCTTTACGTAAAGAGAGCCCTTTGAATCTGTGCAGGGGCTCTTTTCTTATATTTTCTGGACGATTGATGATTAACAGTGGTGAAAGAAGCGGTCAACCGCAATTCATCATTGTAGTGGGGGGCAATTCGCTATGATTGAACTCAAGCAGCTAACGAAGACTTATGGCGACAAAAAGAAGAAGACAACAGCCTTATCCGGACTTAATCTATCCGTTGGCAAAGGCGAGATATTCGGCGTGATCGGTCATTCCGGCGCGGGAAAGAGCACGCTGATCCGCTGTATCAATCTGCTGGAGCGTCCAACGGAAGGCGAAATTTGGGTCGGCGGTGTGGAGCTGACAAAGCTGAACAAGCGGGATTTGCAGGAGAAGCGGCGAAAGATCGGTATGATATTCCAGCATTTTAACTTGCTCTCTTCGGCAACAGTGTTTGATAATATCGCATTTCCGCTGACGTTGATTCATACACCGAAGCAAGAGATTGAGAAGAAGGTCAGTGAGCTGCTTGAGCTGGTCGGACTTCAGGAACATCGCAATAAATATCCTTCCCAGCTGTCGGGGGGGCAGAAGCAGCGTGTCGGTATCGCCCGGGCGCTGGCCAGCGATCCGGATGTACTGCTCTGCGATGAGGCAACTTCCGCACTTGACCCGCAGACGACGGATTCCATTCTCAAGCTGCTGCTGGATATTAATAAGAAGTTTGGCTTAACGATCATGTTAATAACCCATGAGATGCATGTAATCCAGAGCATCTGTGACCGTGTCGCTGTTATACATGCGGGTGGTATCGTCGAGGAGGGGCCGGTGGCAGAAGTATTTCTGAAGCCCAAGCATTCTGTGACGAAGGAATTCATTGATCGCGATGCCCAAGGGGAGGAAGGCTTCAAGCTGGCGGCGGCCTCGCTGGCAAGCGGATCCAAGCTGGCAAGGATCACATTCCTCGGTGCGAAGACCTATGAGTCAATTATGTCGCAAGTGGTACGTGAGACCGGCGTTAACTTCGCTATTTTGCAGGGCACGATATCGACGATCAAGGATACGCCATATGGGAAACTTACCGTATCCTTTGAGGGCAGCCATGATGATGTTAGCCGTACAATAGCACGGTTAAGAGAGCGTGAACTTGATGTGGAGGTGATGGAGTGATGTGGGGTCTTGATTTCTCGAAGATTGATTGGTCCGAGATGGGAACGGCTTCGGTGGACACGCTGCAAATGATGCTGTATTCAACTTTGTTTACGCTCATAATTGGCTTGCCGCTGGGGGTGCTGTTATATGTTTCCTCACGTTCTAATTCCACGGTATTGCAGTGGGTATACAGAGTCATGTCATTTATCGTTAATATTATCCGTTCGGTACCGTTCATCATTCTAATCGTTGCTCTAATCCCGCTCACCCGTGCCATCGTCGGAGTCTCCTCCGGTGTGCAAGGGACGATCCCTCCGCTGGTGATTGCCGCCGCCCCGTTTTTCGCTCGTCTCGTCGAGACGGCGCTGCGCGAGGTCGATCGCGGTGTGATCGAAGCTTCGCAGGCGATGGGGGCAACCCCGCTCCAGGTTATTCGCAAGGTGCTGCTGCCGGAATCACTGCCAGGCCTGCTCGCAGGGATCACGATCACAGTGGTTACCCTTGTGTCCTATACCGCGATGTCAGGGATGATTGGCGGGGGTGGCCTGGGGGACCTGGCCATCCGATATGGCTACTACCGTTATGAGAAGGAAGTTATGATCGTTTCGGTTATTTTCATGGTTGTTTTGGTGCAGGTGCTGCAAATGCTGGGCGACCGGCTGGTCATTTATTTTACGAGGAAATAAGGAATTACTAAATATATAAGCTGTTCTGTCCTTATTCAAATTAAATTATTAGGAGGTCATACTGTATGAAGAAGTGGAGTCTTACCCTGTTAACGCTTGTGTTGGTGTTGGTGGTATCTGCTTGCGGAAGCAACGGAGACAAGGGAGCGAATAATACGGCGGGCAATAGCAGCGCTGCCGGTAGTGAGAATACACAGACGGATAAGCCTGTGAAGCTGGTTGTGGGGGCGACTTCGCCTCATGCGGACATTCTTAAGCATATTGCTCCAGCGTTAAAGGAAGAAGGCATTGAGCTTGAAGTCAAGGAATTCTCTGACTACGTACAGCCAAACGTACAAGTATACGAGAAGCAGCTGGATGCGAACTATTTCCAACATCAGCCGTATCTTGACGAGCAGAACACACAGAACAACTTCGATCTGGTGTCTGTCGTAGGTGTGCATGTTGAGCCATTTGGCGCATATTCGAAGAAAATTAAGTCTGTGGATGAACTTGCAGATGGTGCAGCTGTCGCTATTCCAAATGATGCAACCAACGGCGGACGCGCGTTGCTCTTGCTTGAGAAGCAAGGTCTGATCAAGCTGAACCCGGATGCCGGAATTACAGCTACTTCCAAAGACATTACGGAAAATCCAAAGAACCTGAAAATTAAAGAAGTGGATGCAGCTATGCTGCCGCGTCAATTGGATGAGGTTGATCTGGCCTTGATCAATACGAACTATGCGCTGAAGGCTGACCTGAACCCGTTGACAGACGCTCTGTTCATTGAAGATAAGGATTCCCCTTATACAAATATTCTCGTTGCCCGTCCGGACAATAAGGATTCCGACGCGATTCAGAAGCTAGCCAAAGCGCTGACTTCCGACGATGTAAGGACGTTTATTGAGGATACTTATAAAGGTGCGCTAGTACCTGTATTCTAAGAGGAAGTTCAAAAAGATCGCTTTTGATAAGAAAACCAGATCGAAGTTATTTCAGGGTTGGGCGACCGCGATTCAGAGGTGGGTTTTCTTGCGATATAGAATTCATCAGCTCCGCTGATAACGAAAGAATTCTATATCTAGCACGAAGCATTTCAGGGAAGTGGCTCGGCGTCGAATCTTGAATTCAGCCGGGCCTTCCGGTGCTCACGTACCCACAACGTACGCTGTGCTCCTCAGTCCCTGGCTTCATCCAATCTTCTCGGTGCTGAAAACCGATCTTTTTGAACCTCTATTTGGAGAGGAAGTTCAAAAAGAGCGCTTTTGATAAGAAAACCAGATCGAAGTTATTTCAGGGTTGGGCGACCGCGATTCAGAGGTGGGTTTTCTTGCGATATAGAATTCATCAGCTCCGCTGATAACGAAAGAATTCTATATCTAGCACGAAGCATTTCAGGGAAGTGGCTCGGCGTTGAATCTTGAATTCAGCCGGGCCTTCCGGTGAAGGAGGCGGCTATAAAAATCAAGAAACCAATCCTTTGCGGACGTTAAAAGTCCGCCAGGATTGGTTTCTTTTTATTTGCACGACTATTGCTAAATCTCGTACCACTTGATTTCATTCGCATCCAGCCGGAGCTCAAAGCTGGAACCGTCTCCACGATAGACGGTGGTTTGCTGCGGCTCATAGGTGTTGTTGACTACGCAGTATTTGCCGTTTTTCACATAAGCATGAACCTCGACATTGTAGTTGTCGCTGAACCAGCGATGCAGTTCATCCTCACTGTGGGCGCTCCATAAAATGGCGCGATACAGCAGCCGGCTGTTCTCGAAGCTGTAAGGCAGGCCGCTGATATATACTCCACGTCCCTGGCCGAACTCATTTACGGCGAGTTGCACCTCTTTGTTGATATGGCGCAGCACGGTCGCACCTTCCAGGGCGAATATATGTTTCTTTCCCTCGCCGAAGTCGATTAGCTTCTGTCCTTGTTCATCGGTTTGGCAATCGGAAGTAATGAAATGATCATGCTCGGTCCAATTGTATTTATCATAGCCCAGCGTGAAGCCTCTTTCCTGCTCTACACCGAGAATGTTGGTCAGCTGGAAGTAACGTCCGTTAGCCTGGTGGGCCGCCGGCTCGCCAACGCCAATGAAGCCGCCGCCTTCATGCACGAATTTCTTAATAGCGGTTGCGATCTCCGGATCCAGCCACCAGTCGCCGCCAGTATAAGCGGTATCGCCGTCCCCGATGTTAAGAATAACATCAATCTCTTCGAGCATGCCTGGATTCTGCTTAATATCGTCGAAGCTAATGAATCTAACGTCAAACGGCGCTCCGGAAAGCGCCTCAATAATGCCGGCATAGCTGTAGTTAGGCTTGTAATAGAGGGCATGATGAACCATATGGTTGCCCCAGGCTCTCATCTTGCCCCAGCAGTTGAGTACAGCTACCGTCTTCACGCAATAAGGCGTTGTTCCTTGAACATTGTCATACAACGTCCGGAATTCATCGCAGACGCTCTCTACGTAATCTACGAATTCAGGGAAATCGAGCGCCAGCTTCAGATAACCGCCATAGCCGATCCGGTCGATGGGTTTGCGTAGAATGGCGCGGCGGGCCGTTACCCAATTCACTTTGGCTTCCCGTATCGGGTCTCCGCCTTCATGGAAGGTGTCCGGGAAGAAGTAGGGCAGGAACCGGCCTTCGGTATATTTTACGCCAGGAATATCGCTAATCAGGCGCAGGGTCGAGCCGTTGCCCACACTGCCGACAACCGCATCCAGCCCAATCGAGGCGAATTCCTCCATGAACGGTTCGGTGCCGATCCAATGATCGCCGAGGAACATCATGGCTTCCCTGCCGTATTCATGGACAATATCGACCATCTCCTTGGCCAGCTTGGCGACTTCCCGTCGCTGGAAGGCCTGAAAATCACGGAACTGCCTGGAAGGAATCCGGTACGTATTGTTGAAATAGCCTTGATCGATAATAAATTCAGGTCGGAATGTATATCCGGCTTCCTGCTCGAATTGCTCAAGAATATAGGGGCTGACTGAGGCAGAATAGCCATACCAGTCCACATATTTCTCTCGTGCCAGCTCATCGAAAATAAGCGTAAATTGGTGAAAAAATGTCGTGAATCGGATCACATTGACATAAGGATGCTCCTCAATAAATTTGCGAATGCGCTCCATCGTAAATTTATGGGTTTTGGGTTGTCTGACATCAAAAGTGACTTGATGCTCCACATCCTTCCAGTCATTAACCACCGAATTATACATATGCACCGGATCCCACATGATATAAGCGAGGAAGCTTACTGTATAGTCATGGTACGGAACGGCCTCCATCGTCACGCTCTCCGTTGCCGGATCATAGCTCCAGCGTGCGGTTGGCACGACTTCGCCGGTTGTGCGGTCAATGACCTCCCACCAGCGGGCTATATCATCCTGATCGTTCACCTTAAGCATATCCGGATACAGGCCCTTCATCAGTGGGATGGTCAGTTCAGCGGCTGTGGCCGTATAAAATGGAGTTATCAGATACATCTGCTGAATTTCGTCCGGATTCGCCAGCGCCCATTTATTATCTTTGCGAGTCGTATAGTAAGTAGAGTAGACCTTGGCATCAATTTTATTGAGTTCGGACGGAAAGTCGGTACCGTCGCAATCTCGTATAGCATCGGCGCCCCAGCGCTCCATAATGTCATGGGTTTGCGAGATCACGTCCAGATCTGTTGGAATCGTTACACGGCCTTTTCTGTTAGCCATAGAGAATCACTCCTATTTATGCGTGTTTAAAAAGTCGGATTTTAGTACCCGAAGCTTATGCTCGCAATGTGCGTTTTTTCAAAACGCTAAAATCGCGGTGGCTTATTTTTGAATAAGCCCTTGAATAAGCTTCGATCGGGTTCTCTTATTAAAGGGGACTTTTTAAACCACCTCTATTTATATTGTTTATTATAGAACCATAGCAGGCCAACCAGCAGGCCAAGCCCGATTAGCATCGTGCCTAACCCGGCGGGACCAATACTCTTCTGACCGGTGATGACCAGGATCATGGCGATAATAAAAACGACCAGCATGAGCAAATAACGTAGCATCGTTCTCGGAGAATCGTTCATCATGGCACCTTACCCTTTCAGCCCGCCCATAGTCATGCCTTGGGTGAGCTTTTTTTGTACAAGCATATAGAGGATCAGGGTCGGCAGCATAACCAGCACCAGACCCGCATACATCTGACCGTATTGGACGGCGGATTTCTGAGCGGCCATCAGGTTCATCAAACCTACAGGCAGCGTTCTTAGTCCTGGCTTGGTCAGCAAGGTCATCGAGATAATATATTCGTTCCAGAAGGAGAGGAAGTTGAACAGAATGACGGTCACGATGCTGGGCTTGGCCATGGGCATAATAACCTGAACCATCGTACGGAAATAACCGGCACCGTCCACGGAAGCCGCTTCTTCATATTCCTTAGGCAAGGTCTTGAAATAGCCGGATAGCAGATAGATCGTGAAGGGCAGAGCCATCGCGGCATAGACGAGCGCCAGAATAAACAGATTGTTGAGAAGGAAGGGCTGCCCGAGGAGACTGCGCAGCGATTTGTCCCCATTGTTGAGCATCAGAAAGATCGGAACGACGATATAGTTAATGTTGATAAATAAACCGGCCATAAATAGCATGTTCCAGAAGCTGCTGCTTCTGAACTTGTATCTGGCCAGCACATAGGCGGCCGGCAGGGCTATGACAAGCAGCAAAACAAGGGCAATCGCCGTCGTAACCACGGAGTTGAGCATATAACTGCCCATCTTCGCCTTTTGCCAGGCGTCCGCAAAGTTCTGAAGATGGAAACCTTCCGGTAGGGCCCAAGGGCTGCCATAAAATTCAACGTCCTGCTTGATCGAAGCGAGGAAAGCCCAGCCAACAGGGACGATGATGACAACCGCAAGGGTAATCAGCAGAAGATAAATAAAGAATTTATACAATTTATTGCTGCTATGCTGATGTTCTGGATTCATTTTGTCCCCTCCTTAATATTCCAAATGCTCTCGCTTGGTGGCCGCATTCAAGATAGCGGCAAGCGCGAACGAGAACAGAAATACGATAACGCCGATAGCCATGCCGTAGCCATATGAGGAATTCGTGTAGGCTTCCTTGTACATATAGCTGAGGAACACCTCGGTCGCACCGTCCGGTCCGCCGCCCGTCATCGCCATGACGAACAAGAAGCTCATATTGATCGTACTGATGATGAAGAAGGTCAGCGTCGTGCGGATATTTGTCCAGATCAGCGGAATGGTGATGCTGAAAAATTGATGAATTCGTCCGGCGCCTTCAAGATCAGCAGATTCATACAAGCTCTCGGGAATGTTGGCCATGCTCGCCATATACATAACCATGTAGTAACCGATGGCCTGCCAGACCATGGCGCCGCTCAAGCTGTAAATGACGATCTTCTGATCGCCAAGCCAGAGAATCGGGTCTGAGCTGGCGCTGCGGAACAAATTCAGGAATGCGTTCAGCAGACCGCTGTTCGGGTCATAAATCGCTGAGAAAATAGCGCTGATAACGACGATGGACAGGATATTTGGAATATAAAAGATGATCCGAAAGAAATTTTGTCCTTTTAATTTCTCGCGCGACAGCATAGACGCAAAGATAAGAGCGAAGGCGAAGGTCACGATGGACACAACGACGATCAGCAGAATGCTGTTCTGAAATGATTGGTAGAATTTATCGCTCTGGAACAGCTTTGAGAAATTCTGCATTCCTACAAAGGTTTTGTTATCTGTATATCCGCCCCATTTATATAGAGACATGCGGAATACGTCAATCGTAGGAATAATCAGAAAGATAGTAAAAAGAATGACTGCAGGCGCAAGACAGAAAAATATGAAGCGGCCGCGTCCTTTTCTGTTATTCATGGGTCCAGCTCCCTCCTAAAGTAAAAATAACGGTGGACAGCCTGGGCTGACCACCATCATTTTCAATAATGCTTACTTAGCTCATACACGGCAGTTATTCTATTTCTTCAATGCGCCGCGCAGAGCATCGCTCGCTTTTGTAATGGCTTCAACCCATTGATCCTTTGTCTTGGACTTCGTTACCAACGAATCCACAGTACCGAATACCGTGTCCGAGATGCTTACGCCTTCCACCGGGTCGGTAGTTGCAAATGCGCCCATAGCGGCTTTGGCGCCGGAATCATAAATGCTGTAGAACAGTTGGTTATCGCCTTCCAGCTTGTCGGACATTCCCTTGATGGGTTGAACTGCGCCAACCTTTGCAAAGATGGAAGCTGCTTCATCGGAATACAGATAGGCAATGAACTGTTTGGCCAGATCCGCGTTCTCCGCTTTGGCCGGAACCCAGACCTGCTCAAAGAATGTATAGGAATAGCGATCTCCGCCGTCGGTCAGAGCAGGCAATGCCGTGAAGCCCCATTTGAAGCCGTCGGCACGAGGCGCCTTGCTCATTTCACCGACTACCCAGGTTCCGTTTGGCATGAACAGCGCTTTGTTATCGAGAATCAGCTGTTGATTTTTTACAAAGTTATCTTTGTTGCCGTTGGCAGGTACGGTCTTTTCGGTGTACCCGGCCAGCTTATCAACTACGTCGAATGCTTTGGCGGCTTCCGGTGTCTGCCAGATTCCTTCTGTGTAATTCATCGCTTGTGTGAAGAATTCTGGTCCGCCGGCTTCATTTAGCAAGGCGTAGAAGAAGGCGTCGAAGTATCCAGTCGTCGGATAGGCGAACAGGGAGATGCCTTCGGCTTTTGCTTTGTCGCCCAGCGCCCACATCTCTTCCCAGGTTTGCGGTACATCCCACCCCTTCTGTTCGAATAACGCTGCGTTAAAGAACAGGCCGCATGGGCTATAGAACATAGGCATCAGATAGGTCTTGCCGTCTCCATATGGATTGGTGATGGTCGTGTCGGTAAAGCCTGGAATCAGCTTATCGCCAACGGTAGCGCTTTCACCTGGGACAGTCATGTAGAGTACATCGCTGAGATCGGTAAGGTTGTTGTCCTTGACAAATGTTTCCGTCAGTCCCTTAGGCTGCCCCACTGCCAGATGAATCACGTCGGGGAAATCACCGGATTTCATGCCCGGTCCAATCACGTCTTCAAGGTTCTTGTCGATGGTCAGCTCAACCTTGACTTCCGGATTAACCTTCTCGAAAGCGGTGGCAATTTCATGCCATACATCCGCACCGTAAGCGGTTTCCAAAGCGGATACTTTTAAAGTGCGCTTCTCGTTGCTGGTGGTCTGCGAGTTGGTCGAAGCCGGCTCATTCCCTGCATTGGAGCTTGAGTTTGTGCTGCTGTTGTTGCCGCCGCATGCAGCCAGGCTTAATGTAAGTGTTGCAGCGAGCGCAAGGCTAAGAAGCTTTTTCATGTTTACCCCTCCTGAAATTGTCTGTACAACGATTTGGAGAAACCTTGGATGTTTCTCGTGTTTCTCGGAGCCATCTCCTGCGAAGGATGGCCGATGACTTCCGGCATATTCAAATTAGCCTATCTGGATCATTGCTTTCAATGGGTTCAGGCGATGTCAGGAAAATAGTCCATGGATATGCAAAAATTATCTATAATCGGAATTTGAGCAGGATCGGCAGCATTCATCACCCAGGAATAAAAGCTAATTTTGTACATGGATTTTCGCGTTTACGCAGGGCGATCGAATGTTATAGTAGAATGAAAGAGGTATAAGACATAATAGGATCTAGGAGCCGAAGCGCAATGAAGAAAAAAATCAGCCTATTAGCCATCGTAGCGATAAGTCTCTTCTGTATGATTTATATAAGCAACCACATCATCGTTGGCCATGGGGCGGAGCAGTCTGCGGATGAAGTCTCGAATGACGATCTGAATCATGCTGCCTGGAAGTTCAAAAATAAGGAATTGAGCATAGCGGTGTTTATGGGGGGATATGGCCCTGAGTATTGGAAGGAAATCGTTAGCCAATTTGAGGAAGCCTATCCCGGGGTCAAGGTGGATATGACCATTAGTCCGAGAATTGGCGATGTGGTCCGGCCTCAGCTCGTCGCCGGCAATCCGCCGGATCTGTTGGCTGTGGCCGATACGGAGCAAAGTGGGTTAATTACTTCATTGGTGAAAGAGAAGGGCCTGCTTGATCTGACGGATGTATTCGAGAGCAAGGCGCTTGATAAAGATGTGAAGCTGAAGGACATGGTTCTGCCAGGCATGCTGGAGAGCACCAGGTTCTCGCCTTATCAGGACGGCAAAATATATATGGCTCCGTTTAATGCAGGGCCAATGGGTCTCATCTACAATAAGAATCTGTTCCGGGAGAAGGGATGGAAGCTGCCGGAAACCTGGGACGAGTTCTTCGCACTGGGGAAGGAACTGGAGAAAGAGGAGAACTATCTGACCGATGCGAACGGCCGCAAGGTCAAGAGGGCTTTATTTACTTATCAGGGGATTTATCCGGATTACCTCGAGGAGATCATGTATCCTTCCCTGGCGAACGCGGCGGGCATCGATCCATTGAAGAAAATTTTCTCTTATGAGCCGGGTTCGTTCGAGACGGATGAGGTGAAGAAGGTTCTGGATACCTTCGCCAAGATCGGCCTGGAAGGCTATCTGATGGATGGTACGGTGAATTTGAACCACACTCAATCCCAGACTGATATGATGCAGGGCAAGGCCATTTTTATCGTGAATGGGAACTGGATGGAGAATGAAATGAAGGATTCGCCGCGGGAAGAGGGCTTTGAATTCGGTATGATTCCCGTGCCGGTCTTCCACAAGGAGGACGAGCGCTATATTCTGTCCAGCTATGAACAATTTTCGATTCCCCTACGAGCCAAAAATCCGGAGCTGGCCAAGGAGTTCCTCAAGTTCCTGTACACCGATGAATCGGTCAAATTGTTCGCGCAGAAATCCAATGGTGCTTTTGCTCTGAAGGGGGCTCAGGAGCTCTCGAAGCCGTATCTAACGCCAGGCGTGTATGAGATGTTCAGTGCCTATGACGGTGCAACGGCGATCTTTCAAGATTGGAAGGCGCTCCCGAAGGGCTCTAAGATCGATATTAAGAATGTTCTATTCAGACAGTCCATGACGTCGATTATGACGGGGAAGATGACGACAGAGCAATGGATGGAGCGGGTGGAGCAGGTCTTCGCGCAGATTCAGACCGAGATGCGCACACCCGCAAAATAATTCTATCTTGCCTGCTTATTTTGACCCTTATATTTCGAAGGAGAAACGCCAAACTGTTTCTTAAACAGGCGGTTAAAGTAGAATTGATCGCTGATGCCTACGAGGGCTGCTACTTCTTTCATATAAGTATGTCCACTTGCAATCAGAGCGGCGGCCTTATTCATTTTCACCGTATTAATATAACTGATCGGACTCATACCAACCTGTTCTTTGAAAACACGGCACAGGTAGTTCTCACTGAAATTCACGTACGTGGAGATCATTTCCAGCGTGATCTTATCCTGATAATGGGCTTCGACATAATCCATGACGTCCAGCACGACCTTCTTCAGGGCAGGCGCATCAGAGGCCTCGTTTACCAGACGAAGATGCTCGATGGCCAAAGTCGCTGTCCTCAATAAGGAGGCTGTATCTTTGCATTGCAGCAGCGCTTTTTTATAGCGCTCATATTCCTCTTCATGATCGACCCGGACTTTGTCTTCACATAACGGAATATACTCGAGGCATTTCAGCATAAAGGCTTTGACGGCGGTAGGGTGGATGCTGCTCTGTTTGCACTGCTCGACAAAATCCTCCAGCAATCCTGAAATGCTTCCTCGTCCCAGCTCTTGCCAGTGGCGCAGCAGCGAGTTGGAATAATCCACGTAATTAGCATGCTCCAGCTCTTGTACAAACCTGATATCCTGCTCGCAGATGACGGAAGAATGCTCATAGAAATTAACATTCAAGGCATCCTTGCAAGCCCAATAGGCCTGCCTCGCCGCCTCATATCCCTGGATCTCACGGGAATAGACGATAAGCGGTTCTACAGAGATATACATCTGGATTAATTTGCGTATTTTATTGATGAAACTTATCGGATCACCTTGGTGCTTCTCCAGCTGCTTCCTGGAGATCATGGCTGCGATGCCGCCCATGCCAACCTGAAATAGTTCGACGTCGCCAGCGTCATCGATGAGGTCGAGAATCGTATTCTCAATGAAAGCGAGAGAGATATCGGATTTCTCATTGTGACCCGCGGATTTGTCCAGATCGAACGTAATGTAGAACAGATAGCAGGGGGTATCCGCCATATTCAAGGTAATTTGCTTGTCCTGTATAAAATGCTCTAATTCATAGTCTGTGTCATGAAAATAATCTTTCAAAATAGAATTCTTAACACTTTTGAGACTGTTCTGCATCATTTGTCTCATATCCTGCTCCTCCAAGGTTTGCTGCTGTTCCTCCAGCAGCTTGGCTGTCTTGTGAAGCTGGGCAATCAGATCATCGGTTTTGATGCTGATCTTGAGCATATAATCGACGGCACCTAGAAGCAATGCTTCGCGCACAAGCTCGTAATCGCCAAAATTGCTGGCAACGATCACCTTGCCGGGATAATTCAGGTTGTTCAACTCCCGGATTAATTGCAGACCGTCCATATTTGGCATTTTCAGATCGGTAATGATGATGTCAGGGTGTAATTTCTCAATTAATGCTAACGCCTCTGCTCCGTCTGAAGCGGTTCCACAAATCGGGAAGCCTAGCGCTTCCCAGGCAATCATCGTTCTCAGTGCGATTTTCACGATAGGTTCGTCATCCACTAGCAGTACATTATACATTGAAATTACCTCCTCATCTAAGGTGTCTTATGCGTAGGTATAATTATTTTACAGCAGGTGCCTTCCCCAATAACACTAGTAATGAACAACCCGTAACTTTCCCCGTAGTAGAGCTTGATTCGTTCATCGACATTGGTAATTCCGATCCCGGACAGCTTCTTGCTATTCGCAACCGTATCCGGGTCTTGAACTACGCTCGTATCGAAGCCTTTACCGTTGTCGATAATTTCGATGCAGATGAGATCATTCTTCTGCTGAACTTTGATCCTGATCTCAATAGCTTTGCTGTGCTCTGACAGTCCATGGATAATCGCGTTCTCGGCGACCGGCTGCAGAATGAATTTCGGGATCAGACAATCAAGCAGCTCCTCATCGATGTCGTATTCAACCTGGAAGCTATCGGCGTAACGAATTTTCTGTATTTCAAAATAGTTGCTTAAGTTTTCGATTTCCTGGCGGATTGTAATTTGCTCGTCTCGGTCCAGGATCGTGCTGCGGAGCAGCTCTGATAAGGAACTGATTCCATTGCTCAGCACCGGAACATGATTGATAATGGCCAGCCAACGCAGCGTATTTAGCGTATTGAACAGGAAGTGGGGATTGATCTGCGATTGCAGCATCTGAAACTCCAATTCCCGCTTGCGTTTCTGATCCAGTCGCTGATTATGCATCAGGTGCTCAATTTCATCCACCATCATATTGATTTTGTAGGAGAGAATCCCCATCTCGTCCTCCTGATCATCCTTAATGCGGTTGGAGAAGTTGCCGGTCGATATTTGATTGCAGAAGCTGATAATCTTCTTGATCGGTTTGACAATGCTGCTGCTCATAAAAGAGATAATAATAATGCAGGTTATGGCCATCAGGATCATAATAATCGTCATGCTGACGGTTATTTTGCTCGTCTCCGAATTGATATAAGAGAAGGGCATCATGGAGATGAGATACCAGCCGATTTGTTCATTGTATATATAAGAGATCTGCTGCCCTGCATTGTTCACCTGCAGGGAGAAGGAATGGATGTCCTTCTGTTGATGTTCTTTAATCTGCTGGAAGAGATCCGGATCGGCATAAGGCCCACCCAGAGGAATCCCTTCTTCATTGGCCGACAGCACGCTTCCATCACGCCCCATAATCATCAGTTTGGAACCGGTTCCAAGATTGACGCTGGATAAAACATTTCTGGAGAATAAATCCCCGCTGATAAAGATAAAAGCATAACCGATAGGTACGGTACTGTCGTCTATAGCATGAATTTTACGCCCGAGCACAACGGTATCAAAGGAACGGATCGTCTTGACATAAGTAAGGCCGTCATAGGGGGCGTTTGCATCCACTTCATGCATCGCTTTCTCGAGAGAGTGATTATCCACCGTCTCAAAACCTAATTCATAGAATAGACGATGGTTCGCATCGAATATGCTTACATTGACAACATGAGACGGGAATATGGTCCGAAAGATAGCGTCCATTGCATCCTCTTTGGCCGTTTCATTGATGGGCTGATGATCCAATCCCTTGGACAAGCTTTCCTGAACAAAATTGTTGGTTGAAATAGAGCCGGCCAAATATTGATAATTTTGCAGCTCGGCCAACAGATTTTTGTTGACCAAGGTCAGGGCCTGATAGGTTGATTTGCTGAGCTTATCATTGATCGATTCCGAATAGAGCTGATAGGAATAATACCCTAGGAACAGGATCGGAAGGATGGATACGACTAAGAAGGTACCAATTAATCGATGCTGGATTTTAAATTGACGTAACATAGAATTGCCCCTTCAATTTGTTAAACATATTTTATCATAGCTTTGCAGCCTCACCAGTAATTCAGTGTACATTTGCTGTGAGTAGATAGAATAATCCATAAAAAAAATAAAATAGTCTATTTTAATTGGAAAATAAGTGGAAGTTTTGATAGTTATGGATAAATGCGGGTTTGAGGGAATGCTTCAAATCTCTTATACTTAATAAAAAGGGATTAAGTGTGTATTCTCAAGGTCGAAGCCGAAAGCTGATTCTCAGCAGCGAGAGGGCTGGAGTAGACTTCTGGAATATCCTCTTTAAGAAGGAGAAGGACAAAAGATGCGAAAAGTAGCCCTTATTACCGGAAGTGCCAAAGGTCTCGGGAAGAAGACGGCGTTGATGCTGGCGGAGCAGGGATGCGATATAGCAGTTAATTACGTACATAGCGAGAGGGAAGCACAGTCCCTGCAGCGCGAGATCGAAGAGCTGGGTGTTCGCGCGATTGCGGTAAAGACGGATATCTCTCGCAGGGAGCAGCTTGAAGGCTTGGTACAGCAGGTGAATGACCAGCTGGGCACGGTGGATATTCTGGTGAACAATGCCGGCCCGTTCATTCGCGAGCGCCGTATGTTCGCTGATTATGATCAGACGGAAATTCTGGCGATGATTGACGGGAACCTGGTCGGGACGATGCTGCTGGACCACCTCGTCTTGCCGGGGATGCGGCAGAAGGGCTGGGGGCGGATCATCCACTTTGGCTTCGGCCATGCTGCCGAGTCCCGGGCGTGGCCGCACCGGGCTGTATATGCCGCTGCCAAGACCGGGCTTGTCTCCTTCACCAAGACGCTTGCCGTTGAAGAGGCGTCATATGGCATCACCGTCAACATGGTATGCCCCGGAGACATCCGCGGCGGCAACAAGGAGATCTCCATACAGGAGGCCCGTGAGCTATCTGATGGGGAGACGCCTCTAGGCCGACCGGGCAGCGGGGAGGATATCGCCCGCGTTATCACTTTCCTGTGCCATTCGGATTCGGATTTTATAACGGGGAATGTAATGGATATATCCGGAGGACTGGACCCGATCCGGCCATGGATTAAGCGATCCGTCGATTGATAAATAGAAAAAACCTGGCCCTTTCGGATTTCCGGAGGGGCCAGGTTCATGATACAGCATAAATGCTGGATTCAATTCCACTGTGCTATATCATTAGAATACTTGTACAACCTCTTGAACGCCGTCTACTTCTTCGAACAATGCACGTTCGATCCCGGCTTTCAGAGTAATCGTTGAACTTGGGCAGCTACCGCAAGCACCCATCAGTTTCAACTTGACGATTCCGTCTTCAACGTCGACCAGTTCTACGTCACCGCCGTCGCGTTGCAGGAATGGACGAAGTTTATCCAGAACTTCGGATACTTCATCATATAATTTATCTTGTACATTTTCACTCATTGTCTTCAGCTCCTTTCGCATCTTATTATAGTACAAATAACTTTAAATTTAAATGCTTATAGAGTTTATTAAAAATAAGCCTTGTGACCAAGCATGGAAATATGGAGGAGATTCGTTTGCGAGCCATTATAGAGTATTGTACCCACAATACAGTCCATGGCACCGAGGAAATTATGGATAAAATAAGGCAGTTGCCCGATTGTGAAGTATACGAGTATGGATGTTTGACGAGCTGCGGGTTATGTTATTTGTCGCCATATGCACTTGTAAATGGAGAGAGCGTTGAGGGCGAAACGGCAGAAGCGCTATATGACCAAATAATGATCAAAATCCACGAAATCAGGATAATTGAAGATTGGCATTCATAGTTGGATAAGAGCAAATAAAAACAGCCGGGGAAATGAAGGCTGTTCTCCGGCTGTAAACATTTTGAAAGCTCAGCTTATTCGTGAACTTCGATCTCGTTGTAGAAGGTGTCCCGTTCTACCGGAATTCTGCCGGCGCCTTTGACCAGCCAGATTAATTCCTTGCGGGTCAGCCCCTCAGGGGTATTGGCCCCGGCTGCGTGGCTAATCCGTTCTCTAACCAGCGTTCCATGCACATCGGATGCTCCAAAGGCCAGCGCCATTTGTGTTAGCTGTACGCCGATGTTGATGAAGTACGCCTTAATATGCTGAATATTGTCCAGCATCAGGCGGCTGATCGCGATCGTCTTCAGATCCTCGAAGGCGGAGTTGCGGCGCATAATCCCCGCATTCTTGTTGCGTGGCTGCATAGACAAAGGAATAAACACCATGAAACCTCCGGTCTCATCCTGAAGCTCGCGAATCTGAGTCATATGGCGTACGCGGTCTTCATGGCTTTCGATTGCTCCGTACAGCATTGTGGTATGTGTCTTCATCCCCAGCTGATGAGCTGTACGATGAACATCAAGATATTGGTCGACATTGGCTTTCTCGACCTTCATCTTCTGGCGATATTGGTCGGAGAGGATCTCCGCTCCGCCGCCAGTCAGCGATTTTAGGCCGGCCTGCCGCAGCGCCACTAACACTTCCCTCGTGCTCATCCCGCTGATGCGAGTGAAGAACTCGATCTCCGCTGCGGTGTAGGCTTTGATCGTCACCTCGGGGAAGTGCTCATGCAGTGCTTTCAATGAGTCGACATAATATTGGAATGGAACATGTTGATTATGACCGCCTGTAATATGGAACTCGCGTACGCCAGGATGAATATGCTGCTCGACGTAGGCAATCATCTCTTGACCGGACAGTGTATATGCGCCGTCTTCTCCTTCATCGCGTCGGAAGTTGCAAAATGCGCAGTGTGATTCACAAACATTCGTGAAGTATAAGGTCATGTTCTCGATGAAATAAACTTTCCTGCCATTCTTTCTTAAATTGACCTCATTGGCCAGTTGGCCGATGGTCAGAATATCGTCGCTCTCATACAGGTATACCCCGTCCTCAAGAGTCAGTCGCTCACCGTTTCTTACTTTATTAACGATTTCAAGCATTCTTTGATCGGTTGTCTCAATCACTGTTGGAATCAATATGTCTACCTCCGTTTCTTCTTTGGATCTGAACTGTGAAAAATTGAACGAAATAGCCGATGCATAACCCGGCTTATATGGATGCAATTTTCATCATATCCCGTAAAACCTCATAAAGAGGTAGTTTAAAAAGTCCCCCTTTGGTCTCAAAGCAAATCATGAAGCTATTCGACATCGAATCTTGAATTCAGCCGGGCCAAAACGTATGCTTAAGAAGTCATATTTCCTACGGAAACATCTCAGGTGCTCACGTACCTTCTACGTACGCTCCGCTCAGTCTCTAGCTTCATCCAACATTCTCGGTGCCGGAGGTCTGGATTTTTAAACACATGCTTAAAATGCGAGTTTAAAAATCCGGGCGGACTCTTAGAACAACCTTTATTATAAACCTTGATTCTTATAGGGGGCAATAAGTCTGGAAGAAAAGACTTAAATTTTAGAGGAAAATCATGACAATTCATAGCGCGTTATAGAACCTGTCTCTTGAGAGGAGTTGCCATGTGGAGTATACTTTTATTAGTGAGAATTCAAAAAAGCAATCCTTTTTTTGAATGACCTCTTGGAAAGTAATCTTAAGGAGGGCGTAGGATGATTGAAATTTCTGAAAGTGCCGTCGAACGAATCAAAGATATGCTGGCCGAACAGGAAATACCGAATATGTTCTTGCGTTTAGCGGTGAAACCAGGCGGATGCAGCGGCTTCTCATATAGTATGGGTCTGGATGATGATGAGAGCGAAGCGGATGTGTTTATGGAGATCAAGGGTGTGAAGGTGGTTGTTGAGAAAGAGAATCTCCGTTACCTGAACGGTCTTGAAATCGATTTTCAGGAATCCGGCATGAGCGGTGGGTTCACTATCCACAATCCAAATGCTATCGCTACCTGCGGCTGTGGACAATCCTTCCGCATGCGTGGTGAAGAAGGCAAGCCAGAAGTTTGTGATTGAGATATATATAAAACACAGTCCCTGCAGAGGTTACTTGCAGGGACTGTGTTTTTTTGTGTTTGCTGTAATTTTGCCTTATAGAGCGGGGTTATCCACAGGGTCAGATTTGTCCTCATTTGATTCACTCGGTTGAGCCGGGTCAATGGAATCATATAAATGCGATTTTCGCTCGAACCAATCGAATAAATGAGTCACGACGACCTTCAATACCGCATATCCTGGAACCGCGAGCAGAATTCCGAAGAAGCCGAACAGATTTCCGGCAGTCAGAATAACGAAGATGATTGTAATAGGGTGAACTCGCAGCGTCTTGCCCATAATTTGCGGCGAGATGAACTTGCCTTCAATTAATTGTACGACCGTCCAGACGACGATCAGCTTGAGCAGCATAAACGGCGATGTGACTGAAGCGATAATCAGCGCCGGTGTAATGGCGATCGCCGGGCCCAGATAAGGCACGATGCTGGTGCAGGAAGCAATCAGGGCGAGAATCAGCGAATAATCAAGTCCGATAATAAGGAATCCGATGTACATCAGAATACCGATACAGAAGCTGACAATGATCTGTCCGCGAATATAATGGCTAATTTGCCCGTTCATCTCGGTCATTACTGTATGAGTGCTCTGCCGCAGGCGGATCGGCACAAATCTAAGAATGTATTGGGGCAGCTTCTTCCCGTCTTTCAGCAGATAGAACAAAATGAATGGCACGGTCGCGATGGCCAGAATGACATCCTTAATTGTCCCAAGGAAGCCGCCAATGCTGGACCAAGCGCTATTTAGAATCGTCGTGGCCTGTTGGGAGAAGGTGTCCCCAATGGTCGACGGATCAAATCCTGTCGTGGACTGGAATTGATGGAAGAAGTCGCTGCCAATCACACTTTCGAATTGAAGCTGAACCTCATAGCTGTATCTCGGGAAGTTATCAATCAGCCGAATGATCTGCTCCTGGAGGAGCGGAATGACAGACACGATAACGATGGTGAGCAAGCCAATAATCAGTAAATACAGGGCAGCGATCGTGTAGACGCGTTTGAGCCCTTTTCTCTCCAGCCAATCGACGAGTGGATTAAGCAGGTAATAGATCGCTCCGGTAAGCAGAACCGGGAGCAGGACTGTTTTTAACAATACGGTAATCGGTCTGAACACGAAGGAGATTTTATAAAAAACCAGTACATTTAAACCGATTAAGAGCAAGATCAATAGAAATAGAACGAAACGGTTGTTAATGAACAGCTTCTTGAAGCGTCCGCTCCATGTCTGTGAGTTTTCCATATAGCCGTAGAACCTCCTGAGAAATCTGTTATATAAATAATACGTTTTAGATTAATATAGTTTCAAATTTTTCAGAAAAAAAGATTCGCACCCTTTCATGGAGTGAAAAGGAACGAATCTCTTTTTGCCTGGATTATGTAGTGATTAGAAGAACTGCCTGTTGACCATGAGAACTACCATTCCAGCCGCGACGACCGAGAAGACGATGCAGCTGATTCCAAGCCCTTTGCTGGATGTCTTGATTGCCTTGAAGCCGAACAGGAACACAATTACCGTAATCGCGGCGAGCACCAGCGACATCGCAACCATACCGAACCAATACAATACTCCAAATAAAGCCGACATACTAACGTCCCTCCCGGTAATCTGAAAATTCTCCTATATCTATACGAGTTGAACTATAAGCTGGGTCAGTGACAGGCAATAGCAGTCGGAAAAACAGTTCACCCGGCTGCCTTCTGTATCATTCCATAGCTCAACTTATACACCTGCTACATACTATACGTTAAATTTGAAATTTTGCATAGAAAGCGGTTGCGAATAAAACAGGCCATTGCCGCGGACAAACATACAAGAAAAAATACATTCATTCGAGTATGAATATCACATAACGGAAAGGGGGACGTCAACCGTGGGAAGACAGTTAGCCAACAAGTGGCTGAAGACAGAAGCACTGCTCGGTAACGAAAGTGTGGCTGCCCACATACCTCAAACACGTAAGTTTAATTCAGAATCCTTGAAGCAGATGCTGCATAGTTTTGGTATGGTCGTCATCAAGCCAGTCCGTGGCGGTGGAGGTTACGGCGTAATCAAGGTAACCTATTCAGGCGGGATTTATTCTTTTACCAATATGTCAAGAAGGTCATCCTTTTCAACTTATGATGCGATGCTCCAGGCATTAAACCGGGTGAAGGTTCGCCGCTCATATATTATTCAGCAAGGCATACACCTGGCCAGGATAGCCGGTCGACCGATCGATTATCGTGTAAAGGTGGTAAAGCAAAATGGAAAATGGACCTATCGGGCAATGGTGGGAAGATTGGCTCGTCCGGGTCTGTTCGTTACGAACCTGTGCAAGGGCGGGACGCAATTGTCTGCTCGCTCAGGTTTAAGCCGTTCATTGCCTAAAGGGATGGCGAAGAAGAAAAGTGCAGAGATGCGTAATTTAACGAATACGTGCATCGGAATTATGGAGAGTTCTTTTCCGGGAATCGAGCAGTTGGGCTTTGATTATGGGATCGATGTCAGCGGCAAGGTATGGATATTTGAGGTCAACACGAGGCCGCAGTAATAAAAATGCAACAAATTTAAGAAATTTATAAAAAATTTTTCTGCGAAATTTTGACACAAAATTCCTGTGAATAACTTTTATCCACATTATCCAATTAGATTTTACAGTCAACTACGCATTTTACTAACAAGTTATTCACAGGATTTCCACAGGTATATGTGGATAACGGAACGCTTGTTCTGTCCGGAGAATCTTGTTATGATTAGAAAAAAATAGAAAGGGTGTATGATCAATGGCGATGTTAACAGATGAGATGTTGCTTGAATCCTATTTTATGGCCACGGAACTCAACCTGGATCGGGAGTTCATCGCACTTCTGTTGGCAGAGATCCATAGACGAGAACTTAATACATCGGACGGTTCTATTTTGCACTAGTTTGGACAAGCAAAGCTTCTCCCGGCCGGTGAAATCTCTAAATTTACTTCACTCGTAGTTAAGGGGATTCCCAAAGATTAACTCGATAAATATAAGCCTCATGGCAGTGTGGACATTGGACAACATGCTCGCAGCCCTCCAGGCTGTGGAGTGAGAGCGCCGAAGTATATTGGTCCGCGGAGCCATAGGGACTATATGGACCCGCATAATCCTCTCTTCGACCGGCATTATCCAGAGTATATCCACAGTCTGGACAAGCTGCAGTTAATGGGGCCAGGCCGTTGCATAACGGGCAGACATAAGGCAAAGGGTATCTCTCCTTTACGACATCATTTTCCTGCGTAAAGTTAAGATACCCTTTTTATTTGAATCTCATGTAGTTATTCTAGTAGAATTTCGAAAAGCTTGGTTTTCAGCCTCGAAGCTGGCCTTCCGATGCGCGTTTGACCAACCCCTATTATAGTTTCATATTGCTGCTATGACCTGGCGACAGCTTCGCTTCCGGATCGATATATACCTTGGCGTTGTTAACAGCAGTAGGCGCTTCACCGAAGCCGACAGCGATCAGGTCCAGCTTGCCAGGATACGTAGCGATATCTCCAGCTGCAAAGATCCCCGGAATCGAAGTCTCCATTCTTGAATCCACGACGATGGCGTTAGATTGAATATCCAGACCCCATTCAGCAATTGGACCAAGAGAAGATACGAAGCCAAAATTAACGATGACGTCATCGACATCGATGATCGATTCTTCCTTCGTCTTAACATGGGCCAGCGTTACTTGCTTGATTTGCTCCTCTCCGTGAAGCTGTGTAATCTCTGTAGGAGTTACGATATTCACACGGGAAGCCATCAACTTCTCAACGCTATGTTCATGAGCCCGGAATTTATCGCGGCGGTGTACAAGCGTTACTTGCTCGGCG
Source organism: Paenibacillus sp. 79R4 (assembly GCF_013393165.1). Classification (NCBI taxonomy): domain Bacteria; kingdom Bacillati; phylum Bacillota; class Bacilli; order Caryophanales; family Paenibacillaceae; genus Paenibacillus; species Paenibacillus sp. 79R4. The sequence goes on from NZ_QJOT01000009.1 coordinate 89,869, forward strand.
ATAGGTTCAAGCATGAGTGCCCAGTCGACTGCTGAGTCTCCGCCACCGCTGATCAGCACCTTCCGTCCCCGGAATTTCTCCATATCGCTAACGAAATAATGAAGATTATGTTTCTCGAAGCGAAGTGCGTTCTCAAGCTCAAGACGACGCGGTTCGAATGCGCCTACGCCTGCAGTGATTATAACCGCGTGGGCATGATGAACGTCTTTGTCGGTAGTTACGATAAAATGCCGTTCATCCTTTTTCTCGATTTGTAGTACTTTTTCCTCAAGACGAATGTCAGGGTTGAACATTTTGAGTTGTTCCGTTAAATTGTTCACTAGCTCCTGACCTGTAACTTTAGGAAAACCGGCAATATCGTAAATATATTTCTCAGGATAGAGGGCTGCTACTTGTCCACCTAACTGAGGCATACTTTCGATTAATTTGACGGAAGCTTTTCGCATTCCGCCGTAGAAAGCGGCGAACATACCTGCCGGGCCTCCTCCGATAATGAGAAGGTCGGTAAATTCTCCGTTGGCATTCAGGGATGACACAGACTTACACCTCCAGATCATTTCATGAAGTTTTTATATTGTCATTTCTACTTTATTATAATCTCCCGCTGTGGTCTTGCAAAGCTAACGCGATATTTGTCGAATTTCCAATTTATGCGACCCTAGAAATGCCCGCAAGTGGCGTAAAATAAGACTTGATCTTTTATACAAAAGTCGATATTATTCAAATTGTATGCACTTAAATTTGTGACGAAAAAAGCACATTTGAAAATTTTACACTGTCATTTTTTTGCTTTAAAATGGTTATAAGGGTTACAATATTTGTGAGAAATATCATAAACTTCATGATTGACTAATATACAAACTGGTTATTATTTTTTTATGTGGTTATTTTCACATTAAAATAGGATCCGGATAGAAAAAAATACAAAAATAGAGTGTTTGAGACTGGAAGGAGTACTAGAGATGAGTACCATACCTAAAATCGTCATTCTCGGTGCAGGATATGGCGGAATTTTAACGGCGCAGCGTCTGCAGAAGGAACTGAATTATAATGAAGCAGATGTAACCTTGGTTAATCGACATGATTATCATTATTTCACAACGCATTTGCATATGCCAGCTGCCGGGACGGATTCAATCGAGCATACTCGGGTGTCCATTTCGAAGTTAATCGATGAATTCAAAATAGACCTGGTTAAATCCAATGTCAAAGAAATTCGTCTATCAGACCGTAAGGTGATTCTTCAGGATGGGACTTTATCTTTTGATTACCTCGTCATTGCACTTGGCGGGGAGCCTGAGTCATTTGGCATTCCGGGGCTGTCTGAATTTGCGATGACGATTCGCAGCATTAATTCGGTTCGCTTGATCCGCGAGCATATTGAGTATCAATTCGCTCTATATAAGCTGGACGAGAGCCGCACTGACCGTCTCAATTTTGTCGTGGGCGGAGCCGGCTTCAGCGGCATTGAATTCGTTGCTGAATTGGCTGACCGTATCCCGCGTCTGTGCAAAGAATATGATGTCGATCCTAGCCTCGTTAATATTTATAATGTGGAGGCTGCTCCAGCGATTTTGCCGGGGTTTGATCCTGAACTGGTGGAATATGCCCAAAATGTGCTGGTGAAGAAGGGCGTTCAATTCAAGATCGGCATCGCGATCAAAGAGTGCATGGAAGATGGAGTGGTGCTGGCGAATGGAGAAGTAATCCGCTCCGCTACCGTCGTATGGACGGGGGGAATTCGCGGCAATCGTCTGGTCGAGGCCGCTGGCTTCGAGACATCCAGAGGCCGGGTGATGGTTGATGAATACTTGCATGCACCGGGTTATGATCATGTGTTCATTATTGGCGATAACTCCGTTATGCTTAATCCGGAAGGGCGACCATATCCGCCGACCGCACAAATTGCCATGCAGCAAGGGGTAACATGTGCGCAAAATGTTGTGGCTTCGATCCGTAACAAGGAACTGAAGAAATTCGTCTTCAGCAACAAGGGGACGGTGGCTTCCTTGGGCAAAGGCGAGGCGGTGGCCAGTGCGTTCGGCAAGAAGTACAAAGGCTGGGTCGCTGCTCAGATTAAGAAGCTGGTGGATATCCGATACTTGTTTACCATTGGCGGGATTCCGCTCGTTCTGAAGAAAGGCAGATTCCTGTAAAATGAGACATTGCAGCGTGCAGGTAAGAGGTTTGTTAACCCGGGAGGAACTGGATCGTTATAACGCCTTGATGGAGGTCGGCTCCTTTCTGGAGAAGCAAGGGCAATATGACTTATCCTATGTGATCCAGAAAGAAGTTGATATTCTGATCCTGCCTGCCATAGAGCGCTTGAAGGAGAAGAGCAGGGACCGCGACCGGGCGACTGCGGAATTTCTGGAATCGCTGCGCAGGCTTGAGGAAGAGGAAGATAGCGAAGAATAATATGATAGAGTTGTCCTATTAGTCGTTCAAGACGAGATGGGACAGCTCTTTTTAGAATCAAGGCAGCACAAATCGTATGACGTCGGCCATAAAATATAGAACTGTTGTTTTTGCCTAATAAACGTTTGTGGTGTTCGTTACACGCAGCGTAGAGAAAAAAAGAGCTATCCTTAGTCATGACTAGGGATAGCTCTTTTTGAATGGAGACTGTTTGACTGTCTCTATTAGATTTTGAGCATGTCTTCGAACAACTGTTCATTTAACAAATTACCTACAAAGAAGGAACCGAACTCACCATAACGAGCACTTACTTCATCAAAGCGCATCTCATAAACAAGTTTCTTGAACTGCAGCGGGTCATCGGAGAACAATGTGACTCCCCATTCCCAATCGTCCAGACCGACGGAACCGGAAATGATCTGCTTGACCTTGCCGGCATAACTGCGTCCAATCAAACCGTGACTTCGCATCATCGCGCGTCTCTCATCCATAGAGAGCATGTACCAGTTATCGCCTAGATCCCGCTTTTTATTCATAGGATAGAAGCAGATATGCTTCGATTTAGGAAGAATAGGCTGCAAACGGGCCATAACTTCCGGGTTCTCCTTGGGATCTCCTCCGCCGGAAGCGAGATAATTGCTAAGCTCTACTACACTGACATATGAATAGGCTTTGTTTGTATATTCGGCAAAGGTCGTTTTATTAAAAGCATTCTCCAAAGCATTCAGCTCCTCAAGCGAGTCGCGGAGGTGCATGAATACAAAATCAGCCTTTTGTCCAAGGATAGAATAAACGGCAGTACTGCCCGTCTTGGATTGCTCTAATAAGTCCCATTCCTGCAGAAAGGTGTGAAGCTCCTCCAGGGCGCCAGCACGCTCTTCATCATCAGTCTCTTTCCAGGCGGTCCAGTTCATGGTGCGGAAATCATGGAGAGCATACCAGCCTTCCAGGGTTAATGCAGCTTCGTTCATTTTATGATCACTCCTAAATAATCATTAGGTAGGCATAAGTATATGCACTGTCACCATTGTATCCTAATATGATCGGCAGGAGCAAATGAAAACGTTATAAAAATAAGTAAAGTTCATTGCTTTGCAACATTTTTTTTAGTAAACTATCTACTAGTTATAAATAGTGTGACCTTTGTTATAGTGTACATAAGGGGTGAGGTTCGTGGGATGGCTCATCGTATTGATATTGATGGTATTGTTTTTTGTCATGATGTTTGGGATCGGATTCATTCTTAATATGCTAATGAAAACGACATGGTTCCCCGCTTACGTGTTCGTCATTATCATCGTCCCGGTAGTTGTATATACGCTATGGGATCATGATAGGAGTCTGGGGCTTTATTTGTCCTCATTCCGTCTCGTTGATTATTTGACCGCTGTGGCTGGTCTGGCAGGAGCAATCCTGAGCGGATGGACGATACGCAAGCTGCGTTTTGCCGGTTATAAGATGTTTTAGATTTACAGGTTCATACTTAACAGATGGGAAAAAGCCGATAATGCTGCAGTTTGAAGCGTTATCGGCTTTGTTTTGTCGATTTTTTAGAATTATTGCCAGGGAAATGGCATGATTTTTGTAAGGTTTAAATGATTCAAGTAGAATCATTTTGTGATAGAATATAGAAACATTGATCGAACGTGGACAAGTTCAGAGGATGATCAATTCCGTATCGAATCAGATCCTCAGAAGACGTTTCAATAGAGTATGACCATTTAATTGTGGGAAGGGGCGATGAAGCCGTGCGCATGAACAACATGCTGCATTTTACTGAAAATCATCGTTACTGCGTATATCGTGACTTCAGTCTCAGTCCTGTTGACGGGAAGACGCTTAGTCTAATCTATCAGCCTATGGTCGGGGCTTTTGCCATTTCACTATATCGGCTCCTGGTGGAGCAGGTGCCTCAGGATCAGGTCGGCTATTCACGAGTTGAGCAGCAGCGGGTGCTTTTCTTGACTTTGGGGATTGATCCGAGCGAGAGGGGACGCACTTATCTCGTAGAGCAGACATCCAAATTGGAAGCAGTCGGCCTACTGCAGACGAGCCGGATGTATATGACGGATAGCGATGAGTATATGTATGAATACGAGTTGCAGCCGCCTTTATCGCCAACGGAATTTTTTAATACTCAGCATTTGACGCTGCTGCTGCGCGACAAGATCGGGAAGTTTGCCGTCTTGTCTTTGCGTGAACGGTTCTTCAGCAAGGAACCGGGGGATATGTACGGCTTGTCTCATAACAAAGAAAATATTACGGTTCCGTTTTATGATATTTTTGAATTAAATACTCATTCCATAGATTACGAACTGGAGCAGGCGATCGCCGAGACAGCTCTGGCTCGGCAAAGCGGAGGCCCGCTTGATGCGGAAGAAGAGCGGATTAACTATGCGGATATTATTCTTCGCTTCCCGCGCGATTCGGTAAACCGTTCTCATGTCGAAGGGCTTCGCTTCAATCTGGAAGGGATGGGCGTGCTTAATTTTGTGTCCCGGAAATTCGATTTAAGCGTCCAGGATCTTTGCCGCCTGCTGGATGAGGATGGGGTATTTGATCCAAGCGGAGGCATCCTGCTGGATGAGCTGCAGCATCGGGCGAATCTCCATTTCCGTCAAGGCAAGCGGCGCAACGAGGAACGGGAAGTGGCCTACGCCAAGGTTGTCTCTATTGCTCGGGAAGAAGAGGAACAGCTGGAAGAGTTCCCGGTACAGATGGAATATTATTTGGAGGTGCCCAAGCAATTCATTAACAAATGCGATATTCATCAGTACAACATGATGCTCCGCAATGAGCCGTATACGCGCCTCTTGAGAACTTTCTTCCCGGGAGCTGTTCCTGACAATTTGCTGGATATTTTTACGAAGATCGATTTGAATTATAAATTGCCAGGTGAAGTCATCAATGTTCTGATTCATTACTTGATGTCGTTGCTAACTTCCAATACAGAGCAGCGGATTAATCGCAATTTTGTGGAGGCGATTGCTTCCAATATGCTGATGAAGCAAATTAATACTTATGAGAAGGCGGTTGGCTACATCCGTGAGCAGTCTAAGGTCAAGGCCAAATCCACCCCAGAGGCGCAAGATGGGGCGGGCCGCAGACGCACCTACAAAGGGCGTCAAGCCACTGGCAAGAGCAAGCCGGAAATTCCTATTGTGCCGAGCTCTACCCAGGAGGAGGGCGTCTCGGATGAGGAATTCGCGGAGATGCTGAAGCTTGCGGAACGGATGCAGGCGGGCAGAAACAATGAGGCTTAATCGGGAAGGGGGACGCAAGCCATGGATTCACTCGGTCAAATACTGGCAGGAATGAAGAATAGCAACCTGCTCAGGCGGTCGGAGCAGCTTAAGGCGGAGCTGTTGAACGATCCGCTTGTACTTGAACTGCGCGCGAAGCATCCCGAACTGGACGAAGAGCAGTTGATTCGAGATATGGCCAAGCTATATCAATACGTAAATGACAGCCGTCATTGCGCCAAGTGTCCCGGGCTCGATCAATGTCCTAATGATTTCCCCGGCCATTTCACGAAATTAACCGTAGAGAACAATACGCTTGGTCCGCAAATCGTCGCTCGCCAGGTTCCTTGCTCGAAACAACTGCAAAGGGAGAACGAGCTATCGATTCAGAAGAAGATCCGCAGCTTCTATGTCGATGAGCGGGCCCTTCAGGAAGGTTATGATGAAGTCGAGATTCTCACCAAGGATCGTGTCCGTGCGCCTGCCGTAACCCAAGTGCTTCGCTATATCAGCGCTACAGAGGAGGGCGGTTTGCAACCGCGCGGCTTGTATCTGGAAGGCAACTTTGGAACGGGCAAGACCTTCTTGATGTGCTATCTGCTGCACAAGCTGGCGAAGTCGGGATATTCCGGGGTCATTGTGTATATGCCGGAATTTGTAGAGGACCTGAAGTCGATGCTTCAGGATTCCCAGAAGCTGAAGGAGACCGTTGAAGTGATGAAGCAGGCGGACCTGCTCATCTTTGATGATATCGGGGCGGAGAATTTGAACCCATGGGTTCGCGATCATGTCATGGGCTCGATCTTGAATTTTCGAATGAATCGTAAGCCGACCTTCTATACCTCCAATTATTCCTTGGAAGCGCTGGAGCAGCATTTGAGCTTTACAAGCAAGGACGGGGAGGAACGGCATAAAGGCCAGCGGCTGATGGATCGGATCGCTCCATTCGTAGATGTGGTGACCGTCACTGGCAGCAATAAGCGCGGCAAGAGATTTTAGATGGGATGAATGGGAATCATCGGTCATATATATCCACAGACGCAAAGAAGACCTCGGCAACAACCCTTACCTGGGATTGCGAGGTCTTCTGTGTGTTATCCAAGCGTAGATTAGAAAAATATCGGCCGGACTGCCTTGACCGACAGCAGCAGCGATTAGGCTAGCTGGCGATAAATTTCAAAATGACCATGCCGAAGAAAATAACGGCCATAAGGGTGAGCATACCGAAAAAACCATTCATCAGATCGAACAAATCGTTGCGCGGCTCTTCATTGATATGCTGACGCGGGTCGTTCACATGCGGGTTAGCATCCATGCGGGCGAGGCCTCCTTAAACAACTTTTATGTAGCGTCAATTAAAAACATCATAGACAAATCGATATTTGGATATTCTTAGTATAACCAATCGCTTTTAAGTTTGTAAAGATGATGCCTGAACGCGAATTCCCATTTACTAAAAAGTTATGTTATAATGTAATCCATAGCGTCAACATAGGGCGCTACTATACCATTACTGATTAGTTAGGGAATGCTGTGGCTGGCTTCATACAGGCATTCCAGTAACATACAAGGAGGAGATATCATGGCAATAGTAAATGTTTCCGATCAATCTTTTAACAGTGAAGTCGAAAGTACGGGTACCGTTCTGGTCGACTTTTGGGCGCCTTGGTGTGGTCCTTGCAAAATGATAGCGCCAATTTTGGAAGAATTGTCTGGTGATTTGGGGGATTCGGTTAAAATCGCAAAGGTAAATGTGGACGAGAACCCTGAATCCGCATCCCGTTTTGGCGTAATGAGTATCCCAACTCTGATCTTGTTCAAAGACGGCCAACCTGTCGATAAGGTTGTTGGCTTGAACTCCAAAGATGCGCTGAAAAACATGATTGCCAAACATTAATTTGGCCAGCTGATTTAGAGTGCTACAACTACGCCTCCGGCATGCCCGGGGGCGTTTTCTGTGCAGAACAGCATCATGTAGTGAGAGGGGGAGAGGACAATGAGCAATAGCCATCATTCGGATACCTATGCCAAGGAAATGCGGGAGAAGGAGCAGGCGATGGAAGCGATCCGTCACAAGCTTGCGCTGCTGCCGGATCTGCCGGGCTGTTATTTGATGAAGAACAAGAACGGCACGATTATTTATGTCGGAAAGGCCAAAATCCTGAAGAATCGTGTGCGCTCCTACTTCACTGGCAGTCATGACGGGAAAACTCAACGGCTCGTCTCGGAGATTCGCGATTTCGAATATATCGTTACCGGCAGCAATATGGAGGCTCTTATTCTGGAGTGCAATCTGATCAAGAAGCATTCTCCCCGATATAACGTATTGTTGAAAGATGATAAGAGCTATCCATATATCAAAATTACAAATGAACGTCATCCGCGGCTGGAAGTCACGCGGAAGATCCTTAAGGATAAGGCTAAGTATTTTGGACCCTATCCGAACGCTTATGCAGCACAACAAACGAAGAAGCTGCTCGATCGGATGTACCCGCTGCGCAAGTGCAATGTGATGCCGAAGGAGGTTTGTCTGTATTATCATATGGGCCAATGCTTGGCGCCCTGTGTCAAGGAAGTGCCGCAAGAAACCTATGACGAGATGATTCAGGAGATCGTATCCTTCCTGAATGGCGGGCATGAGGAGATCAAGCAAGAGCTTCAGCGCAAGATGGAGGAAGCGGCAGAGGAGCTGTACTTCGAGCGGGCAAAGGAGCTGCGGGATCAGATCAGAAGCATAGACGCTCTGATGGAGAAGCAAAAGATTACGATGAATGATGCGAGAAATCGTGATGTATTTGGCTTTGCCGTTGATAAGGGCTGGATGTGTGTACAGATTCTATATGTAAGACAAGGGAAAATGATCGAACGGCATGCCTCGGTATTTCCGTTCTATGGGGAGGCCTATGGTGACTTCTTGTCCTACGTAACACAATATTATAGCGACAATCCTGCGCTTCCACAGGAGATTCTGCTGCCAGATATGAAGCCGGGACAGCGGGAGGAGCAGGCGGGCGAAGACGTCGAAGGGCCAGTTAGCGAGGCTTCGGATGATGAAGGCGGAGAGCTGCTTGATGCGGAAAGTGGGGCAGCCGCTTTGCAGAACTGGCTGAATGTGAAGACGCTGGTTCCCAAACGGGGACTGAAGCGTCAGATGACGCAGATGGCCTTTGATAATGCCCGCGTTGCGTTGGACGAGAAATTCCGTCTGATCGAGCGGGATGAGGAGCGAACCTCCAGGGCGGCGGAGAATCTGGGCGTTGCTCTCGGCTTGAACGAGCTGTCTCGGATCGAAGCGTTCGATAACTCGAATATTCAAGGAACCAATCCGGTATCGGCGATGGTCGTATTTATCGATGGCAAGCCGGCCAAGAAGGAATACCGCAAGTACAAGGTTCGTACGGTTCAGGGCCCTGATGATGTGGAGACGATGCGTGAGGTGGTGCGGCGCAGATATGAGCGCGTGCTCAAAGAGAATCTGCCGCTTCCTGATCTAATCGTTATGGACGGCGGCAAGGGGCAGATGGCTGCGGCCAAGGATGTGCTGGAGAATGAGTTGGGACTGTTCATTCCCGTCTGCGGTCTCGTGAAGGATACGAAGCATAAGACGGCCCAGCTTATGATCGGCGATCCGCCGGAACCGGTGAATCTGGCTCGGGATAGCCAGGAGTTCTATTTGCTTCAGCGCATTCAGGATGAGGTGCACCGCTTCGCGATTTCTTTCCACCGCGAGCAGCGGGCCAAATCGATGGTCGTATCTCAGCTAGACGCGATTCCCGGTGTAGGCGAGAAGCGGCGCAAGCAGTTGCTGAAGCATTTCGGATCGCTGAAAAAAATAAAAGAGGCCTCGATCGAAGATTTTCGGCCTCTTTCTATTGGAGATAAACTCGCACAAACTATTATGGATTCGCTTCGGGATGAGGAGTCGGAATAAACGGCTCCTCTTTTTTTATTGGCCCAAGCGGACGTTCCTTATGCGCTGGATTGAAGCGGTAGATCAGATAACCGACAATGGCTGGCAGTACCAGATAGAATAACCCGGCGGCTATATTCAATCCTCCGCCCATGACCATCAGACTGATTGACATCAGTATCGTATCAAAGATGACGTGGGAGAAGACAGCGGTAATAAATCCGTAGCGCAGAAACACGAAGCTGAACAGCAAGCCGATGAACATGAGCTCAATAGGCCGCGAAATGACCGGATATATCGGATACAGGGTATGGCCGAAAGCCCAGATCAGTGAAGTAATCAAGCTGGCTACAAATGTGCTGCGGAACATCTTCTTCAGCATAGCGATTCCGAATAGTCGGTATACGGCCTCCTCTCCGATACCTGCTACCCAGGCCAGCAGCGGGAATAGCAGCGGCAGAAGCATGTTGTAGGTGGATTGGGAGGCATCTGTCGTCGACCAGGTGTGAATCGTATTTTCGAGAGCCAGGAAAATAATGGACTGTACCCCGAGCAAAATCAGCGCCCAGGCATACCCGTTCGTCATCGCTGTCAGCACGTGGCGTCCATAACCGGGTTCTTTGGCCCTTGGCCAGAGATTCCGCCCCTTCTGTCTCCAGAGCGCATCGCCACCCACTAGCGATACATAGATAGAGCCGGACAGCAGGAGAGTAACTACACCCTGGATCACGAAGCTGAAAATAAGTATGGAGTTGCTCAGGCTATCCTTTTGTAAATAGGGCAGCATGTTGATTGCTCCGACCATACTTAGGACAAAATAAAGAGAAGCCAAAAAGAGACCCCGCTTAAAAGAGGTGTAAGCTCTTGTCACTATGCTGTATACGATGGCCAGAACAGCCAGAACGAAGGTCAGCAGCCCATAACCTGCAAAGGTAAGGATGTAGGCGAGCGTCTTTTGACTACTGAGATACTCGTTGTAGGAATTCGGAACGGTGAACTTCGTCTCCATGGAAGCTACTGTGCCGTATTCAAAATAGAATTGGATCTGGGCCCGCGACTGTCCGATCTCGTAATTTGGCAATCCATACAGCAGCCCATATTGCCCTTCAGCGGTAGCCAGCTCCAGATCGGCTTCACTCACTCCTAAAGCCTTCAGGTAAGGTCGGACCAGCTGCTCTTTATCAGCCAGGTTGATATCGCCTTCCCGGGCCACCAGGGATCGTGTATTCTCGCGACCGTAGTCGAGTAAAGTCTGCTTGGTGGCATTGCTTGTCGAGATGACCTTCTCAAAGGCGACGACGTTCCCCTCCTGCATATTGACATCAATGCTCAACAGGCTTAAGATGTCGTCCGGGTCCGTAAAGGCAACATGGAAAACGTCATAAGGAAATTGTTTGCCGTAGGATTTAGAATATTGGCGGATTAAATTTTCCTTCGTCAAATAACCAAACAGTTCAGGTTTTGTATCGTATGTAACGTGAGCGTTCTGGAAATTACCGTTGATGCCAAGCTCCGTCTGAGCGAATGAAGCAGCGGCTTGCCTGGCTTGTTCTTTGCTGATGGTCTTGCTTAATTGCTGCTCCGGCTCGTTCACAGAAGGCAGCCAAAGCTGCAGGACGATGAAGAGGACCAATCCAATTGCAGCAAGTATCCAGAGTGCTTTAGGTTTGAGCAAGATCCCAGGTGAGTTCTTGGAAGTTTGCATGTTTACAGCTCCTTTAACACTTTTTTCTATAACAAGAAATTGTTCAATGAGTCCGCTTGTCATAACCGGGCGAGAGAAGTGGGTGTGACATAAAGCGTAATTCTCAGAAAACACGTCAATTAAAGATAACATAGGAAACCTTAAATTTGCCAATCGGGCTTTAGTTCACGAGAATCTGCAATATCTCTGGTAAGGTCTCGCACGGCTCAGATAATGGAGTATCATAATCATAGTTTCACTCCTTTTAGGCCTTTTTCGAGTTATTTAATCCAAAAGAAACTTTGTTATTACACGCCGATAAGGCTTATAATCCATTTGACGAAAATGAAATGAAAACAATGAAATAATAAAATATATAAATGGCCGAATTTCTTTACGAAAACGGGGGAACCGATTTTTAGGGGTGAGTTTCGCTGAATTCCTGGATATTCCAAGGATCCAAGCGAATAGGGCAACCGTTCATGTCCGAATCCGTCAGCTAACCTCGTAGGTCTTTGAGCAGGGACCAATCAAAAAGCATTGGATTTCCAGTGCTTTTTTTCTTTGCTACAAAAAGGATGGAGTGATCAAGTTGCAGTTGAACATGTGGGTAAAATGGTTCAGGTTTTCCCCGCCGCAGATTTTAGTATTGGGCTTTGCAGCCATTATCCTCGTCGGAGCGCTGCTGTTAATGCTGCCGATCTCAAGTACAACAGGGGAATCTTTACCTTTCGTTGATGCGCTGTTTACCGCAACTTCAGCAACCTGTGTAACTGGATTAATCGTCGTGGATACCGGGACATATTATTCTACGTTCGGTCAGGTCGTGATTATGCTGCTGATTCAGACCGGCGGTCTCGGTTTCATGACCGTGGCTACCCTATTCTCGCTCGTATTCAAGCGTAGAATATCGCTCAAGGATCGTCTTTTGCTGCAAGAGGCGATGAACCAGAACACGATGGAAGGGATCGTCCGCTTGATTCGCAAGGTTCTGATCTATTCCCTGGTCATTGAGAGCAGCGCGGCGTTAATCTATACGATTCGCTGGTCCTTTGATATGCCGTTTGGACGCGCGCTATATTTTGGAATCTTCCATGGAGTGTCCATGTTTAATAATGCCGGTTTTGACTTGTTTGGCCACTATCAGAGCCTTACTCGCTACGTAGGCGATCCGATTGTTAACCTGGTTACGATGTTCCTGATCGTATCCGGTGGCCTTGGATTCATCGTGTTGTCGGATCTCGTTGACTTCCGGAAGCACCGGAAGCTATCGCTTCATTCCAAAGTGGTATTGACGATGACGGCTTCGCTTATATTGATCGGGGCCTTGGTGATTTACGTATTTGAATTTACAAATCCGGGCACCTTCTCAAGCCTTAGCTGGGGAGAGAAGATATGGGCTTCCTTCTTCCAGTCGGTATCGCCGCGGACGGCAGGGGCAAATACGGTCGACCTGGGCTTGCTAAGACAGGCAACTCAATTCTTTATGGTTATCCTTATGTTTATCGGTGCTTCCCCGAGCTCTACCGGGGGCGGGATTAAGACAACGACCTTCATGATTCTGGTCGGCGCTGTCATCTCGATGATTCGCGGCCGGTCTGATCTAGTGCTGTTCCGCTATCGTCTGACTCAGGACCGTATCTTCAAAGCAGTTACGCTGACGATGTTATCCTTGTTTCTTGTCATCGCGGTATCGATGGTGCTATCGACGACCGAGAGTGCAAGCTTCCTGAGCATCCTGTTCGAGACGACTTCGGCTTTTGGCACGGTTGGCTTGACCGTAGGATTAACGGGTAAATTAACAGTGATAGGTAAATTTATTATCAGCTTCACGATGTTTGCCGGACGGCTTGGGCCATTGACGATGGCTTATGCGCTTGGGCCGAAGAAGGGCAAAGAATTATATAGACATCCGGAAGGTAAAATTATTATTGGATAAGGGGAAGGTTAAGCATGAAAACACAGCAGTTTGTAGTGATCGGACTGGGGCGTTTCGGATCTAGTTTGGCACTGGAACTGATGGATCTCGGTTATGAGGTACTGGGAATCGACCGGGATGAGGAAATTGTAAATGAATGGAGCGATAAGCTGACTCATGCCGTTGTGGCTGACGCAACGGATGAAGAGGTGCTCAAATCGCTGGGAGTGCGTAACTTTGACTGCGGGATCGTCGCGATCGGCAATGATATTCAGATGAGCATATTAGCGGCGATTTTGCTTAAAGATCTCGGCTTGCCGATGGTAGTAGCCAAGGCGATCTCAGTACTGCATGGCAGGGCACTGGAGAAGTTGGGCGTGGATCGGGTTATTTCGCCGGAGCGGGATATGGGCATTCGGGTAGCTCACCAATTGGTGACGCCCAATCTGCTGGATTATATCCAGCTATCCAAAAATTACAGCATCGTGGAGATGAACGTTCCGGAATGCCTTAACGGTAAAAATGTAGGGGAGCTTCATCCGCGAGCGCGCTTTGGCTGCACGATTGTGGCTATTCATCGCGAGAATGGCGTTATCGTTGCCCCGACAGCGATGGATCAATTGAAAACCGGAGATATCATGGTCATTATCGGCTCCAATGAAAATGTTGAAGAGTTCGAGATGATGGTCAACGAGAATATTTCCTAATCTATCCCTGGGATGTGATCACAGATGGAATCTGCAGCTACCGAGGCCATCAGGCACTTACTTATTTTGATTTTATTTGTTATTACCGTGGGTATGATCTCGGGGAAAATTGCTTCCATTCTTAAGCTCCCGGATGTAGCAGTCTATATTGCAACAGGGATGCTGCTGGGCCCGGGGCTCGGCTGGATTCATGAAGCGAGCGGCTCGCTGATCAATCAGATCATTCTGACCGTTGGCTCGGTCCTGATTCTGTTTGATGGGGGACGCAACTTAAGGCTTAGCGGGCTCAAGGAGATTTGGATCAGCCTCTCGCTGTTAAGTGTATTGGGAGTGCTAATTACGATGGGCGTAGTTGGTGTAGGGGTTCATTATTTATTTGGGGTCAGTTGGGTGTTCTCGTTCCTGGCCGGTGCGGTGATCGCTTCAACGGACCCGGCATCCATCATTCCGGTGTTCAGGCAGGTGAACATCAAGAAGCGGGTTCGGGAGACAGTGGAAAGCGAATCAGCTTTCAATGATGCTACCGGCTCGATTCTAACCTTTGCCTTCCTGGCGGCAGTTGCCAGCGGAAGAGAGCTGAACATCGGGATCATGGGCTGGGATTTCGTAAAGACAGCCTTTGGCGGCATTGCTGTCGGACTTGTTATAGCCGGTTGTCTGTCGTATTTTACCGGACATATTAAGCGCGGGATTCTAAGTGAATATACGACCCTCGTTATGATCGTGTGTGCATTGGCCAGCTATCTGATTGCGGATTTGCTGGGTTTCAGCGGATTTATGGCTACTTTCGTAGCTGGAGTTATATGGGGGAACGCGGACATATTCAATCTGAATATGGAGGAAAAGCGCTCAGAGATCGGAGCCGTCTCCGACAACATTACTTTAATGATGCGCATGCTAATTTTTATCCTTCTAGGCAGTCAAGTGAATTTCACGACGCTGGGGCATTACTTCTGGCAAAGTCTGGCTGCTGTCTTAATATTGATGTTCGTGGCCCGGCCTGTAACGGTGTTGATCTGCGCATGGCCAGACCGTAAAGCGAAGTGGACCTGGCAGGAACTGCTCTTCATGTGCTGGGTGCGGGAGACGGGAGTTATTCCCGCGGCGTTATCCGGCATGATTGTAGGGATGGGCGTCGCCAATGCCCAGATGATTTCAGCGATCGCCTTTATGGCTATTATGCTGACGATTATCGTACAAGCCAGCACGACAGGTTGGGTAGCCCGGAAGCTGGGGCTTGAAGTAAGCAAGGAAGCGGCGCGCCTGTAAGACAGGCGCGCTGCTTTTTTATACATATTAGATAGTAAGAACCTGAATCAAATGGCTGCGGATGTCGTTTACCCATTCTTTGATTTCACTGCTTAGATTGGTCTTGCTGCCATAGATCAGACAAGTCTCCCGGCGTGTCTGCTCCAGCTCCTTCATCGGCAAGGTGACGAGATCATTATCCCTTAGAAGTTGCTTGCGCAAATAGGATTTTGGAAGCAGCGTGGCGAATTTACAAGTGGGCAGAAGACGCACGATCGCTTCAAAGGAATCGATCTCCATCCTGACATCAGGGATAATGCCATAACGTACGAACATCTCATCAATCAGCTTGCGATACCAGGTGCCTTTGGAGAAGATGATCATCGAGCGGTCGTTCAGATCGCCCATCGTCACAGGACCGCCATCCGCAAGCTCGTGTCCGCGCGGGACGACCAGTTCAAGATGATCCTGGAAGAGCGGAATGCATTTTAAGCCGGACTCGCTGATGGAGGAGGCGATGACGCCGATATCGACTTTTTTCTCCCTAACGTAGGAGACAATTTCATGGGTTTTGCCAGTAAGCAGCTTGACCTCCATGTCCGGGTAGTTGTTCATCAGAGCGGTGACAAGAGGAGGCAATGTTGTCTGCAATGTTGTGAGGCTGGCGCCAAGGGTTACGATGCTGCGATTGGCTGCTTTGAAGCGTGAGACGGACTGCAGAAAGTTCTGATGGCGCTGCTGCTGCTCCATGGCATATAGATAGGCCTCATGACCAACCCGGGTCAACTCCAGCTTCTTGCCGTTGCGGTGGAACAGGGCGATTCCCCATTCTTCCTCCAGCTTGGCAATTTTCCTCGATAAGGCAGGCTGAGACAAATTAAGCAGCTTCGAAGCTTTATTTAAGCTAGACTGTTCTACAACGGTAGTAAAGACAATCAATTCTTCCAGCAATTCGATCCTCCTCTTTATTCAATCGATTTCCACAGATATATTCTCTTATGCGTAATAGTTATAACAGTTAATAATTATATTGCAATTCCATTATAAGCTAAAAAGGAGTAACATGAAAGTGACACAAGTTGTTCACATGTTACTTTTGTAACAAAGTACTTAGATGGCGGTTTGTGCGATTTTTCATATACGATTTATTTCGTAGACTGCTGTCGAATTTTAATGTATGAGTATTTAAAAGGACGATGGAGACAAGAAAGGGGTACACGAACTTATGAAAGGGTTTTATTCCAGGAAACTGCATTCGCTTCTGGGCATTATTCCGCTAGGTTTTTTCCTTCTGGAGCACATGCTGACGAACTTCTCTGCGGTTGAGGGGGGGAGCCAGGGCTTTAAGGACAGTGTGGCATTCTTGAACAGTCTGCCGCTGATCCTGGTACTGGAGATTGTGGGCATTTATTTGCCGCTGCTGTACCACGGGGTTTACGGCATATACATCGCTTTTCAGGCGAAGCCGAATAACGGCAATTATGCTACGGAGCGCAATCTGCGCTATCTGCTGCAGCGAATTACGGGAATTATCGTATTCATATTTGTGATCTGGCATGTGTATGAGACGAGAATACAAGTGGCGCTTGGCCATGTAACGCACGATCAGTTGGGCGGAGTCATGCATGACATTATGATGCAGCCGATATTTTTCATTATTTATTTGATCGCGGTTGTGTCTGCCTCTTTCCATTTTGCCAATGGCTTATGGTCGTTTCTAGTTAGCTGGGGCATTACGGTGGGGCCGCGCTCGCAGCGTGTATCCTCATATATTTGCATGAGTATGTTTGTGATCGTATCGATAATGTTTGTATGGTCATTGTTCGCATTCCGCAGTGTGGAATTTGCGGGAGGAACGGCCCTGCTGCAATCATTTAGAATGCTAGGATAGGGAAGGCCGCTTGCGAAGCAAGTTTTGTACGATGTAAATCTAAGCAGCATAGCTCACAAAACGAAGCGAATGCTTACGAAGCAAGTTTTGTATGGTGTCAGTCTAAGTAGCATAGCTCACAAAACTTTTAGGAGTTGAAAAGGATGTCGAAACAAAGCATAGTTGTCGTCGGTGGAGGGCTTGCCGGGCTGATGGCTACCATCAAGGCGGCCGAAGCCGGGGTTCAGGTTCATCTATTCTCGATCGTTCCGGTTAAGAGATCGCACTCTGTGTGTGCGCAGGGCGGGATCAACGGCGCGGTAAATACAAAGGGGGAAGGCGACTCTCCTTGGGAGCACTTCGATGATACGGTATACGGCGGAGACTTCCTCGCCAACCAGCCGCCTGTCAAAGCCATGTGTGAAGCAGCACCGGGCATTATCCATCTGATGGACCGGATGGGGGTTATGTTCAATCGTACCCCTGAAGGCCTCCTCGATTTCCGCCGATTCGGCGGTACGAAGCGCCACCGTACGGCGTTTGCCGGTGCAACAACTGGCCAGCAGCTGCTTTACGCTCTCGATGAACAAGTTCGCCGTCATGAGACGGAAGGGCTGGTGGTCAAATATGAGAACTGGGAGTTCCTGTCCGTAGTTCTTGATGACGAGGGGGCTTGCCGCGGTATTACTGCACAGAATTTACGCTCTATGGAGGTCGTGACCTTCGCCTCGGATGCCGTGATACTGGCAACAGGCGGGCCGGGGATTATTTTTGGCAAGACGACCAACTCTGTTATTAACACAGGAACAGCAGCGAGCGCGGTGTACCAGCAAGGCGTGCATTATGCAAATGGTGAATTCATTCAAATCCATCCGACAGCGATTCCAGGCGATGATAAGCTGCGCCTGATGTCGGAGTCAGCTCGCGGTGAGGGCGGACGGATCTGGACTTATAAAGACGGCAAGCCATGGTACTTCCTTGAGGAGAAATATCCGGCCTACGGCAATCTTGTGCCACGGGATATCGCAACGCGGGAGATCTTCTCTGTATGTGTTGACCAGAAGCTTGGCATCAACGGCGAGAACATGGTGTATCTCGATTTGTCGCATAAAGATCCGAAGGAACTGGACGTTAAGCTCGGCGGCATTATTGAGATTTATGAAAAATTCGTCGGCGATGATCCGCGTAAGGTTCCGATGAGAATCTTCCCGGCGGTCCATTACTCGATGGGCGGCATGTGGGTCGATTATAATCAGATGACGAACATCCCGGGGCTGTTTGCAGCAGGCGAATGCGATTATCAATATCATGGAGCCAACCGCTTAGGTGCGAACTCGCTCGTATCCGCTATTTTCGGCGGCATGGTTGCCGGTCCTAAAGCGGTGGAGTACATTCACGGTCTGAAGAAATCGGTCGAAGATATGAGCTCGACAATACTGGACAATGCCCGCAAGGTACAAGAGGACAAATTCGAGAAGCTGCTCAAGATGGAAGGCAAGGAAAATGCCTATGTACTCCATAAAGAGCTAGGGGATTGGATGACGGACAATATGACCGTGGTTCGCTATAACAATCGATTGGAAGCAACGATTAACAAAATTAAAGAACTGAAGGTTCGTTATAAAGATATCAATATTAATGATAATTCGCGTTGGAACAACGCGGGGGCTGCCTTTACCCGTCAGCTATGGAACATGCTGGAGCTGGCTGAAGCGATGACGCTTGGCGCATTGCTCCGTAATGAGAGCCGTGGCGCCCATTATAAACCGGATTATCCGGATCGTAATGACGGGGAATTCCTGAAGACGACCAAGGCGACTTGGACGCCGGACGGGCCGCAAATTTCATATGAAGATGTCGATGTATCACTGATTCCGCCGCGTATTCGCGACTATTCGAAGGAAAAGTAGGAGGGGAGAGCAATGGCAATGGCGGAAACAAAAGCAGCAAGCAGAAAGATAAAGTTTATTATCACGCGTCAGGATGGCCCGGAAACCAAGCCATATACCGAGGAATTTGAACTTGATTATCGTCCTGGTATGAATGTAATCAGTTCCCTGATGGAAATTCAGCGCAACCCGGTGAATATGAAGGGTGAGCATATTGCTCCAGTATGCTGGGAGTCGAACTGCCTGGAGGAAGTATGCGGAGCCTGCTCCATGGTGATTAACGGTAAACCACGTCAGGCTTGCGCTGCTCTGATTGATAATTTGGAACAGCCGATTCGTATCGAGCCGATGCGCACCTTCCCTGTAGTACGGGACCTGATTATCGACCGCAGCCGGATGTTTAATGCTCTGAAGAAGGTCAAAGCCTGGATTCCGATCGATGGTACGTATGATCTCGGTCCTGGACCGCGGATGCCGGAGAAGAAGCGGCAATGGGCATACGAGCTTTCGAAATGTATGACTTGCGGCGTCTGTCTGGAGGCTTGTCCGAATGTGAATGAGAAGACAGACTTTATGGGCCCGGCTCCGATCTCACAGGTGCGTCTGTTTAATGCTCATCCGACCGGTGAAATGAACGCCGAGGAGAGACTTGAGGCATTGATGGAAGCTGGAGGCATCGAAGGCTGCGGCAATTCGCAGAACTGCGTACGGGCATGTCCAAAAGGCATTCCGTTAACGACCTCGATTGCCGAGATGAATAAAGCGACAACCAAGCATATGTTCAAGCGCTGGTTGGGCGTGTAATACCTAGCGTAGAATGGATTCCTATATCCCATGAATAGAATGGGGTATAGGAATTTTTTTGTCTCCCAAACAAAAGTAATAGGCTGGAGAATAGTCCATTGATCGTTCTGATTGACGATCTCTGCCGCCACATGCTAAGGTTAGCGAAGCTGGGATGGTATTGGCTCGTTGTTATTCACGTGAACCATTTCACTTTTAATTGGAATAGTTAAATTGACCTTTTACTTTCATTTAAGGAGGCCAATGATGAAATATCTTTATTTAACATTAGGTTTTTTATTTCTGGGTTTGGGGGCGATTGGCGTATTTCTTCCCGTGCTGCCTACGACCCCGTTCCTGCTGCTCGCCTCGTTCTTCTTTTCCAAAGGTTCTGACCGGTTTCACCGTTGGTTCCGCGGTACGAAGCTGTACAGGGAACATTTGGAGGAGTTCATTCATTCGCGATCTATGACGCTTCGCGGCAAGCTCGGGATACTTGCACTAGCTACTTCTATGTTGGCCATAGCCTTTATTGTAATGAATAATTGGATCGGCAGAGGTTGTATCCTGCTTCTTATCTCGTTTATGTACTACTATTTTATTTTTCGTATCAAAACGGTGAGAAGATCGGAGACGACTGCCTCTGTTGAAGAGATTAAATGATAGTTGCCATACATTACGGCATAGGAGTACGATTAATATATAAAATTTATGGCAAGCAATAAATGATAGGAAGGAAAGTGAATTTGCTATGGAAGCTTCCAATACAGTGAAATTAACCACTTTAACAACCAAGGGAGGATGTGGCTGCAAGATCGGTCCGGCCGATCTTATGCAGGTCATCCGTAGTCTACCGCCAACAGAGCCTAACCCTGATTTATTGGTGGGTTTGGATACAAGCGATGATGCAGGGGTATATAAAATCAGCGAGGATCTGGCTCTGGTGCAGACGCTGGATTTCTTTACGCCAATTGTTGATGATCCGTATTCCTTCGGACAGATCGCAGCGGCTAACGCGATTAGCGATATATATGCGATGGGCGGTAAGCCTTTGACAGTGATGAACATCGTAGCTTTTCCAATTTCGACGTTGGACAAGAGCATTCTGGCTGACATTTTGCGCGGAGCTGCGGACAAGGTGCGGGAAGCCGGAGCTACCTTGGTCGGCGGCCATTCGATCGATGATAAGGAGCCGAAGTTCGGTCTCGCAGTTACCGGCTTGGTGCATCCGGACAAGGTAAGGACCAATGCCGGCGCGAAGGCTGGCGATAAGCTGATCCTGACGAAGCCAATCGGTGTGGGCATTATGACGACTTCGATCAAGAAGGGACAGCTAACTGCTGAAGAGACAGAGCGGGTTACCCGTGTCATGGCGACACTGAACAGAAAAGCGGCAGAAATGATGGAGCCGTATGATGTTCATGCGTGTACGGATGTGACTGGATTTGGGTTGATGGGACATGCTCTGGAAATGGCAAAAGGCAGCGGAACGGGAATCCTTATTAAACAGGATCAGGTTCCTGTATTGCCGCGCGTGCGCGAGCTGGCAGAGAGCGGGTTCATCCCCGGCGGAACGAAGAATAACTTCGCTCATGTGGAGGGGGATATTTCGTTCCCGGAAATGATGGATCAAACCGACCGCTGGATTTTGTGCGATGCAGTGACCTCCGGTGGTTTGTTGATCGCCGTTGCAGCTGATGAGGCGAATTCCTTGCTGGACGAGCTGGTTAAAGCAGGGGTTGAAGCGAGCCTGATCGGTGAAGTGACAGACCAGCATCCAAGCCGCATCGTTGTTAAATAATAAGCGCGTGATCCGAGCTTTTTGAACAACCTCCATAAAAGCAAGTTCAAAAAGTACGGTTTTCAGCACCGAGAAGGTTGAATGAAGCTAGGGCGTGAGGAGCGGAGCGTACGTAGTGGGTACGTGAGCACCGGAAGGCCCGGCTGAATTCAGGATTCGATGTCGAATCTGCTTTCAGTGGTGGCTTCGTGATCAAAAGTGAGCTTTTTGAACAACCTCCGTAAAAGCAAGTTCAAAAAGAACGGTTTTCAGCACCGAGAAGGTTGAATGAAGCTAGGGCGTGAGGAGCGGAGCGTACGTAGTGGGTACGTGAGCACCGGAAGGCCCGGCTGAATTCAGGATTCGATGTCGAATCAGCCTTCAGTGATGGCTTCGTGATCAAAAGTGAGCTTTTTGAACAACCTCTATAAGCAGGAAGGGAAAGAGATTAATGTTTCAGGATCTAAGCATCAACGACTGGCTAGAAAAAAAAGACAAGGGCATGACGATGATCGATGTACGTTCCCCTTCAGAATATGCCGATTCATCGATTCCAGGCAGTATCAATATACCTCTGTTCGATGATCAGGAACGGGCCGAGGTAGGTACGTTATATACACGAGTAAACGTTGAAGCCGCCAAAGAGCGGGGGCTGGAGCTTGTATCTGCCAAGCTGCCCCGGTTTATCCGCCAATTTGCCGATATAGAAGGCCCTAAGACGGTGTTCTGCTGGCGTGGGGGGATGCGAAGTAAGACGACGGCCACCTTATTGTCTTTGATGGATATCCACGTCTATCGACTGGCCGGAGGGTACCGTGACTATAGAAAATGGGTCGTATCGACTTTAGAGAGTATGGATTTCACACCGAGTGCGCTCGTTATCCATGGAAATACAGGGAATGGAAAGACTGCGATTTTACGTAATTTGCATGCGAAGGGTTATCCGGTTGTTGATCTGGAAGGAATGGCCGGACATCGTGGTTCGGCCTTCGGACATATTGGATTGAAATCCAACAACCAGAGGATGTTTGATTCTCTGCTATTGGAAGATCTGCTGCGTTTGCAGCAGAGCGAATACATTATGCTAGAGGCAGAGAGCAAAAGAATCGGTAAAATTTGCGTGCCTGATTTCATCCTGTCCAAGAAGGATCAGGGAAGGCATATTAAGCTGGAGCTGCCGCTGGAAGTACGCGTGCAGAATATTTTGGATGACTATGAGCCTTGGAAATATCCGCAGGATTGCATGCTTGATTTTCAGAAGATACGTTCCAAGATTCATGTGCCGATCGCTGCCGAGATCGCAGAATGTCTGGAGCAGGGAAGATATGCACCGGCCGTGGAATTGCTGTTGCTTCATTATTACGACAAGCGGTATGCTTATTCGGAGAAAAATTATGCGGAGAGTGATTTCATCACGATTACCGCCAATACCATGGAAGAAGCGGAGCAACGATTAGAGCAGCTTCTACAAGAGAGTTATCATTAAGAGGATTATATGGCGCATAAAGGGGGACGTCGTTCAGGAACGATGTCCCTCTTCTATTTGAGTCAAACTGGAAAAATAAAGGAAATAAAGCTACAATAAAAAAGATTAGCTGTTTGGAAGGGTCAAACAAGACATCACTTACTGGAGGCATCAGGTATGAAGAAAAGAATGATTTTTCGATATGTATGTGTTCCCTTGTTTGCAGTTGTCCTATTCGTTGCCGGCTGCGGTGGTGGGGGCGGCGGGACGGACTCCAGCCGTAACCATCAAGGTGGAAATACATCGTCCGGAACCGAAGGAAATCTGAATGGAAATCAGACTGGCGAAGATAATCAACCGCCTTCCTCGATGCCCGAACCAACGGATCCGGTGCAAGTGAAGTTGGATTCGCTAAGCACGGCCGAGAAGATTGGTCAATTGTTCATCGTTGGCATGGATGGAACTGCGAGCAATGACAACATCCGGGAGCTGCTGCAGCAGCAGCATGTTGGAGGAGTTATTTTCTATAAGAATAATATAGAGAACACGAAACAAGCTTTATCCCTGTTCAATCAGCTTAAGGAGGAGAATAGGGATAATCCTGTACCGTTAATCCTTAGTGTTGATGAAGAGGGAGGACGGGTCTCGCGAATGCCGGCTGATTATACAAAACTGCCGGCAGCGGCGAAAGTCGGCGCGGTAGGGGATGCCAAGGCAGCGGAGGAGTTAGGAGACATTATTGGCACGGAGTTGGCGGGCTTTGGCCTAAATATGGACTTCGCCCCTGTGCTTGATGTCAATAGCAATCCTGATAATCCGGTGATTGGCGATCGCTCGTACAGCTCCTCGGCCTCGACTGTTAGTGAGATGGGGCTTGCTGAAATCAAGGGGCTAAGCGGGCAGGGGGTTATTCCGGTTGTCAAGCATTTCCCTGGACATGGCGATACGTCGGTTGACTCTCACTTGGGGCTTCCGGTCGTTAAGCACGATCTGGAGCGGCTGCGCAAGCTTGAGCTTGTTCCCTTTCAGGCCGCAATTGAGGCTGACGCTGATGCCGTTATGGTTGCTCACCTGCTAATGCCCAAGCTGGACCCGGATCATCCTGCTTCCTTCTCCAAGGCGGTTATTCAAGATCTGTTGCGCGGTGAGCTTGGCTTCGGCGGGGTCGTTATCTCGGACGATATGACAATGGGAGCTATTTCCGAACACTATAAAATAGAGGATGCTGCGGTCCAGTTCATTCTGGCGGGCGGCAATATCGTATTGATCGGACATGAACTCGAAAAAGAGCAGGCGGCCATTCAAGCGATTACCGATGCTGTAGAACAGGGAACAATCCCGATGAATGTACTTGATGATCGCGTGTATAAGGTGCTTGATTTGAAGGAGAAATATAAGTTGAACGATGACCCGGCGAAAGGGCCGGATACCAAGCAGGTCAACAAACGAATCCAACAATTTTTGAGTGAGTTTAAATTATAATAGATCTTGTTCAGGACTGTCTTGCTCGGATGAGGGGGCGGGTTGATGCAGGTACTGCTGCAGGTCGATCCCTCCTCCAAGCCCGATGTATACGCCCTCTGCCTCCAGCAGCATTCTCTGGAGCGAAGCGCCCTCGTCATCCTGAAGGGCAATTTCTCCTCGCGAGTTCACCACTCTATGCCAGGGAAGCTGATATTTGCGGCTCATGGAATGGAGGATACGTACGACCTGTCTGGCCGCGCGAGGGCTTCCGGCCTCTTTGGCGATCTGACCGTAGGTCATCACCTTTCCTTCCGGAATGGATGATATAATGTGGATTACCTGGGTAGTAAACGGCTGCATAGGTGAGCACTCCTTTATCGTTACAAAATTCATTAATGGATAAGCTGATATGAAAATGTGAGGAGAACTATGAAATCAATACTTTATACGGATCGTCTAACCTTGAGAATGCTGGATGACCAGGACAGTGGTGCTGTAGTCCGGTATCTGCAGGATAACCGCAGTTCCCTGGCTGAATGGGAGCCGCTTCGATCGGAAGATTACTATTCAGAATTGTATCAAAAAGAGCAGCTTAGACAAAGCATAATGATGAGCTATCGAGGAGAAATGTGCAAGTGGTGGATAGCCCGCACTGATGAGCCGGAACGGATTATCGGGTCGATCTCGCTTAGTAACATCACAAGAGGAGCGTTTCAGTCCTGTCATTTAGGGTATGGTCTGGCCGGGCGGGAGCGGAATCAGGGCTTCATGACAGAGGCGCTGCAGGCCGTTATTGAATACGCCTTTGCAGAAATGGGTTTGCACAGAATTGAAGCTAATATTATGCCAAGGAATGGGGCGTCCTTGAAGGTTGTGGAGAAGCTTGGCTTCTATCATGAAGGGTTGGCTTATAAGTATTTGAAGATCAATGGCGTCTGGGAGGATCATATCCACATGGTATTAAGGAATGAAGCGATGGAGAAATAAAGGGTTCGGCCTTGTAATCTCTGCTCGTATATATATCCCCGAATCTTAAGCCGTAACTATCCGTTGCCCCGATACGTATATGAGGTACGGAATCTGAACATGCTTCGTAAGTAGGCAGAGAGGAGGAGAATGCCTTGCAACAGCGACTCAAGGAATTAGGATATCCGATGAAATTCGTTATCTATATAATGCTATTCATCGCAACGATAATTGGAATGAAATATGTAGCGGAGACGAGATTGCCGAGCGGGGGCAGACCCCCTTATTTATTTTTGATCTGGAACACTTTTCTTGCCTGGATTCCACTCGGATTTGCCGTAATGCTAGACCTGGTCAGCCTGCTCCATTCCCGTACCGCAAGAAGAGGATTGTATTTGATATTCGGTCTGTTATGGCTGTTTTTTTATCCGAATGCGGCTTATTTGATTACAGATCTATTGCATCCCTTTGTGCGCTATCCCACCCAATCTCCACGCTTCTGGGAGGATATATCCTTCTGGAATCATTTAAATACGGTATTCTTTACAGCTATTATCGGTCTGGCTCTAGGTTCGCTGGCGCTTGCTTCGGTACATCAACTGGTGCGCAGAGCCTACGGCAGCTTCGTCGGCTGGTCTTTTGCTATCGCCGTCCTGCTGCTCAGCAGCTTCGGGGTTTATCTGGGCCGCTTTAACCGCTGGAACAGTTGGGATATTCTGCGCACCCCGATCATTGTACTACGGGAGACGGCGAAGTATTTTTTACAAATAGATAATTTACGACATGCGTGGGGCTTCTGCAAATGGGTTTTTCTGGTGACTGCCTTTTGTTATTTGTTGCTCTATTTATTCGGGAAACTCGGGAGCAGTATGGCTTCTATTGAAAGGGAGCGAGAACATGGACACGAAGCAGCAGTTAAGCATGCAGCAGCAGCTGAAAATGAAATTTCCCGTATTGGAGAGCGAACGGCTACGGCTGCGAAAAATAGAGTCTGAGGATAGCAAGCTATTATTTCAATATGTAACGGATCCCCGTACCCAGCGGCATATGTCTTTTCAACCGGACACCTTGCTTTTTCCAAAGCGGCTGTTTCGCTACTTTGAGGAGAGTTACCGGAATCTGCATGATTTGCACTTCGCGGTGATCTGGAAAGAGACAGATGAGGTGATTGGCATTTGTTCTCTGCAACAGTGGTCAGAGCTGAACGGTAAGGCGCGGCTGGGGTACCTGATATCGCCGCCCTTCTGGAACCTGGGGATTGCGACTGAGGCCGCAGGATTATTGCTTCACTTTGGTGCTGAAGTGCTTGGATTGAATGAAGTCGAGGCGCGATGCGGGGTAGACAATCCTGCCTCTGAACGGGTGCTGCAGAAGCTGGGGTTGTCCTTCCAGGCTTATGCGGATAATAGCGTAGGTCATCGCAGCGATGAATATTGCCGATTGAAGGTGTATTCAATACGACTTTAATAGATAATTATTATAGCAGGCGACTCCAAAAGTACGCTTTTGGATTATGAGGTGATTTGTTACACAAATGAAATATTACTGTGATCGAACCCTAATAGTCAGGGGGTACACTTAATACATGACCCCCTTTTGAATATATTTGTATCTGGAATCCGGCGAGATTGCTCGGGTTCCCTTTTTTTGTCTATATGTGCATATACGTGATCGCAGTTAATACGTGAGCATCGGAAGGCCCGGTTGAAGTCAAGATTCGAAGCCGAATCTGCCTCTTAGAGAGGTACGCTTATTTTTTGCTTGTTCTTGAAATAAACCCAATGATCAAACCCAATCTCGCGCAGCCGGTTGGCTACATCTTCCCCTTCATCCCCGACCCGGGATGGGATATGAGCATCAGATCCAAAGGTGACCTCTACTCCATAATGAAGCGCTCGCTCCAGGATTGAATCAGCCGGGTACCATCCTCCGGACAGCTTGGTCTTGCCAGAGGTGTTGATCTCGATCGCGACCTTGTGGTCGGCGATGACCTGCAATGTTTCGTCGATCGCTGCAGCAGCCGGGATATCCGAGAAGGCGGGATAGTTGCCCTTCATGGCATCGATATGGCCAAGAATCTGGAACATTCCGGAGCGTGCCGAATCACGAATCAATTCATAATAGGCTTCTTTATCGGCAATTTGTTGTTGAGGGCTGAGTCCCTTCCAGCGGTTCTTATTGAAGATACTCACATCCTTGACGCTATGCACGGAGCCGATCACATAATCAAACGGGTACTGACTTAGAATATCTCTATAAATCTCGACATGCTCCGGAAAATAATCGGATTCAATACCGAGAAGAACATCGATCTTTCCTGCGTACTTCTGCTTGAGGGATAGCACTTCCTCAACATAGCCTGCAAATGCCGATTTGGCCATGGCAATGCGCGGATGAGCTTGATCCTCCTTGCTCCCGAAATAAGGGGTATGATCACTGATGCCAATAACAGACAATCCGGCAGCGATTCCCGCTTCAATGTAATCGGAGATATTGCCATCGGCATGACCGCACCGGAAATGATGGGTATGAAGATCAAATTTCATAATTAAGGACTCCTTTCTTAGCTGTCTCAAGATTGGGATTATTCTGAGCTAATAAAGTGGGTCTCAGGCATCCCTTTCAGGTCACCGAGAAATTGCTGCATGGCGGAGTTAATGTATCTGCTGGACTTATAAATGACGCCAACGGGGTGAGTGACCTCCAGTTCAGGAATCGCGATTGTCTTTAAGCTTCCCTGGCGAAGCTCGCGCAGAATAGATTGCTTGGAGATGATGGCAGCTCCAAGATTAATCTCGATCATACGCTTTACTTCCTCACTGCTGGACAATTCCATGACGATATGAGGTTCAATGCCATTCCGCTTAAAAAGGTTGTCAACGAACATCCGTCCAACAGTATCCGGGGAGAGCATAATCAGTGGAACATCCTTCAGTGAATCCAGTGTAGGCGAGGTCGTACTGGCTAATGGGTGAAGCGGAGATACCGCCAATTCAAACGTATCGTAGTATAGCACTGAGGATAATACATGGGGATTATTCTCAATCAGATAGCCTATACCGATATCCACCAGTCCTTGCTCCACGTTCTGATAAATAAGAGATGAAGGCATGGATTGGATCGTCGTCTTGATCATTGGAAATTGATCTTGGAAATAGGATAATATCCGAGGCAATATTTGAATGGCGATAGAGGTCGTTGTGCCAAGCACAATATGCCCTTGAGGCGTATGCTCCATGTCGGATAGCTTCTGCTTCAGTTCTTCAACGATATCCAGAATTTGTTCCGCTTTCTCCAGGAATACCTGACCGCGGTCCGTAAGTGTCACCGGCTGATTGCGGTCGACCAGGACGCTTTTGAATTCATCTTCCAAGCTTTTGATTTGCGCAGAGACGGCTGGCTGAGTCAGATTCAGCAATTCACCTGCTTTGCGGAAGCTTTTCGTTTTGGAAATGGTGATTAGTGTCTCCAGTTGACTGATGTTCATCCCACATCCTCCTTTCTTCCACCGTACTCCACTAGTCCGCTGAGTGCGGTCATAAACCTTATAATATTTATTTTAATAATTATAGGTGATTTTTATAGCCTAAGGCAATGATAGGGTGCGAACCCGCCTTTCTCGTGACAAAGATCTAGTTCATTCAGCATAGTTCAATTTATAATGACTTATATCTGGTAATAAAGTATAATAAATTTAATCAAATTACGGGACTTTAGTATCGATTAACTTTCTGTGAAAAGGGGACCAAATAGTGAAAGCGGAAATGATAAATCCTTTTCTTGAGTCAGCTCGGTCTGTGATTGAACAAGTAGTACAGATTAGCCCTTCTACTGGAAATTTGGGGATTAAGGACGTTGTGCCGGCCCGGGATCATATTTGGATTCAGATTGATATGAGCGGTCATTTTAGCGGTATGGTTGTATTTGGACTGCAGGAGAGCGTAGCTCTGCGGATCGTATCGGCCATGATGGGCGGGTTTGTGTTGACGGAAATGGATGAAATGGGACAGAGCGCGATCTCTGAGCTTGGAAATATGATTAGCGGCAATGCGAGTACGATTTTGTCCAACCAGGGAATTATTGTAGACATCACTCCGCCTCGCGTTATTAAGACCGGGCAAAATGACCTGCCGGCACGCAAGGCTTTATGTATCCCGTTATTGATGGAAGGGATCGGCGAACTAGATATTCAAGTCATGGTTTCATAAGAGGTAGAGCCTGGCATATAATAGGAGCTGGGAGTTGAATAACCATGACGCTGAATAATAAAGTGATCGTTGTGACAGGGGCTTCTAGCGGGATCGGGGCATTGACGGCGCAGATGCTGTCGGAGCGGGGAGCAACGGTTGTGATCGCTGCGAGATCATTACATAAATTGCAGAACGTAAGCACTGGAATGATGGGACCTTGCAGAATGCTTGAGCTTGATGTAAGTCAGGATGAATCGGTTCAGGCTGCTTTTGAACAGGTGATTAAGGAATTTGGACATATTGATTGTCTAGTGAATAATGCCGGCTTCGGAAAGTTCGAATATTGCGAGGCCATGCCTGTCACGGAGTTTGCAGAAATGATGAATGTGAACTATATGGGAGTCGTACGCTGTACCAAGGCTGTGCTTCCCCATATGAAGAAAGCGGGAAGCGGGATCATCGTGAATGTAGCCTCCATGGCCGGGAAGCTGGGAACGTCTAAATCGACGGCCTATTCTGCGACAAAGCATGCGGTGCTGGGTTTCAGCAATTCATTGCGTCAAGAACTCCGCGAGCATGGAATTCAGGTGACGACGATTAACCCGGGACCGATTGACACTCCATTCTTCAGCATTGCCGATCCGGAAGGTCATTATGTGAACAATGTGAAGTGGTTCATGATGAAGCCGGAACGGGTCGCCAAGGCAATGGTATCAGCGATTGAGAAGCGGAAGGCAGAAGTGAATCTGCCAAGGCTGGCGGCGGCAGGAATCAAACTGTATCAGCTGTTTCCAAGACTTGCGGACCGCTTAAGCTATAGTATGCTGAACAAGAAATAAGTGAGCTATTGAGCCGGCTGGCAGCAGCCGGCTTTTGTATCGTACAGCGATCATTTGTTGTGTTCTACTGTTATCGCATATAATGGAAATAATAAAATGATTAGGAAGAGGTTGTTTGATAAATCGGCTATCTCTAACGAAATGATTTGAACAAGTATTTTATGATAAGGATGAAAAAAATGTCTAATACAACTTTTACAGGCCTCGGAATAGGCGAGAAGCTTGCGGGGAAGCTCGCTGATTATGGAATTCAGCAGCCGACTCCCGTACAGGAGGAATGCATTCCGGCAGCTCTGGATGGCCGGGATGTGCTTGCCCAATCCCAGACGGGAACCGGCAAGACATTGGCTTATTTGCTGCCAATGCTGGAGAAGATGACCCCTGACAAGATGCTGCAGGGCCTTATTCTTGCGCCTACGCAGGAATTGGCTATGCAGATTCAGCGCGAGGCTGAGAAATATGGGGAAGCTCTGGGAATTACAGTCCAAGCTCTAATTGGCGGTGCAGCGATCAAGAGACAGCTGGAACGGCTGCGTCAGCATCCTCAGCTTGTGGTGGGCACTCCAGGACGAATTCGCGAGATCGTTGAAATGAAGAAGCTCAAGCTGCATACTTTACGGACGGTCGTAGTGGATGAGGTCGACCAAATGTTCAAGCTGGGCGGGACGGCGGATGTAGAACGAATTTTGCGCGGTACGCTTCGTGACCGTCAGCTGCTGTTCCTGTCGGCAACGATTGACGAGCATATTCGCGCTCTGGCAGGGCGGGAAATGAAGGAGCCTGTTGAGGTAGGCATCGAGCCGGAGCAGCGGACTTCGCGGAGCCTGGAGCATCTTTACTTCAAGTGTGAAGACCGGGATAAGATCGATATGGTGCGGCGGATCGTACGTCACTTTAATCCCGAGAGGGCAATCGTATTTATTAACAATACAACCGATATCGCCGAGGTTGAGGCGAAGATGAACTATGTTGGCTTAAGCGCAGGAGCGCTCTATGGCGATGCCGACAAGACGGTGCGCAGCGTAACGCTGCGCCGGTTCAGGGAAGGCAAGATCCGCTTGCTCATCGCCAGTGATGTCGCCGCTCGCGGCCTTGATGTCGAGAATCTGACATTGGTAATCAACCTTGATCCGCCGATTGATGCAGATCATTACGTTCACCGCGTGGGCCGTACTGGGCGCATGGGCCGCTCTGGTCTGGCAGTCTCGCTCGTCTCGTCCAAGGAAGAATTCATTATGCGCAAGTTCTCGCGAGAATTAGGCATCGAGATAACACCGCGCCAGTTATATAAGGGACAGATTGTTGAAGGTGATGCACTTCCTGGAACGAGAAGCAATACGCCTGCTGGAAGGCAAGCCTCCAAAGGAAAAGAGCGGAGTAATGACGCCGCTCGCATCTCGGAGTCCGGGCAGCCCAGACGTCCTGCCAAAGCCAAGGAGAACAATAAGGCGGGGAATCAGCCGAGCAAGTCGGCTCCAGCTCCTGCCCGCAAGAAAGCCCGCGATCAGGATCGGAAAAATAAAGGGGCGCCGAAATGGCTTAAGGATAAGCAAAATAATCAGTAATCCATGAATGTTAAAGGGGGGATTCAACGATGAGTGAGACACCCGTATTGCAAGTGGAGGAACTAAGCGGCGGTTACAGTATAGGACGTCCTGTATTACACGATGTTCAGTTCAACGTGAACAAGGGGGAAATGGTCGGCTTAATCGGCCTGAACGGTGCAGGCAAGAGCACGACGATGAAGCATATACTGGGCCTGATGTCGCCTCACCGTGGTGGAATCACCGTCCAGGGCAAGACCAGGGGAGAAAATCCGGAGGCCTACCAATCTTCACTCGCATTTGTACCGGAATCTCCGCTGCTGTATGAGGAATTGACGGTGCGTGAGCATCTGGAATTCGCGGCCAGAGCGTATAATGTAGCGAAAGAAGACTATGAAGAGAGGGCTGCAAGATTGCTGAAGCTCTTCAATATGGAGGAGAAAGCGGATAGCCTGTCCATGCATTTATCCAAAGGGATGAAGCAAAAGGTCATGATTATGTGTGCCTTCGTGGCCAGACCGCCGCTTTATATCATTGATGAGCCGTTTCTGGGCCTGGACCCGCTGGGCATTCGCTCTTTGCTGGACTTTATGATGGAGATGCGGGCGCAGGGCTCGTCAATTCTTCTTAGCTCTCACATCCTGTCCACGATCGAGAACTATTGCGATCGCTTCATTGTGTTGCATCGGGGGGAGGTCATCGCCCAGGGGACGCTTGCCGAGATTGCAGAGCAGGCCAAGCTGCCGGGGGCTGCGCTGGAAGACATTTTCTATTCTTTAGTTAAAGGCGGAGATTAGAAGATGGAACTACAGGAGCTGCGCCGAAAGCGCAAATCTTCGTTTTGGAGCAAAGTTCTCCCGTTTATACCCTATGTCATTCAGAGCGGCGTTGCTGTTCTGTTCTTATTGCTGCTGATCGCGTTCGCAGCCTGGTACACTAATTTTCTGCAAAATATCCCGCCAGGGCTGCCGGTTCTGTGGATTATGCTGCTCTTGCTCGGTCCGATGACGGTTTATTCGAGTTTTCGCACCTATATGCAGCCCGCTGATATTATCTTCCTGTTGCCAAGGGAAGCTGACATGAAGCAATATTTGTCGCCGTCCCATCGCAGCGGTGTGATATACAAGCTGATCGGCCTGTTTCTCATCTTAGTGCTTGTCTGGCCGTTGTACATCCGCAGCGGAGTGGATACCAAACCGCTCTGGATGGTCATGCTCGTCCTGCTTCTGCTTAAGATCCTCAGCGCCTATGGCTCTTGGCAGGAGCTTAGAATAACAACTGCCCGGGCCAGAACGGGCTATCGCCTGCTTCGTTGGTGCGTTATTCTGCTTATGCTTGCCGCCTGGTTATGGCAGCCTGCCTGGAAGAGCCTGATCTTTATGCTGTTAGTCGGCGTCAATTATGTATTGGCTCTGCGTTTTCCAATGAAGCATGCGGTGGCATGGGACAATCTGATCGAGGCGGAGAAGATCGGGGCGTCTAAAGTGATGATGTGGCTGGGCTGGTTTGTTGAGGTTCCGGCTGACGGACAAAAGGTTATTCGCAGACGCTGGTTGTCTGGTTTGGGCAACAGAACGCCTTGGCAGCGTTCTACCGCGTACCGTTTCTTGATTACCAAGACGTTTCTACGTAGCGAACTGTTAGGGATTGTAGCGAGATTGACATTGCTGGGGATGGTGCTTACCGGTTGGAACGGTGCAAGCTGGCTCGGGATCGGGCTGTATCTGTTCTTTACTTTTCTGATCGCTACCCAGCTTACTTCATTGCACCAAATTCATGCGGATTCGCCGGCTACGGCCTTTTATCCGCTTCCAGCTGGAGCCCATAAAATAGAGGCAATCCGCCTTGCATCGCGCTTGCTCTTGGCACTGACGGTTCTGATGTGGATTCCTCTAGCGGCAGCATCATGGATGGACAATTTAATGTGGGTCCTGCTGAGTCTCGCCATCTCCGTGCTTATGGTATTTGGATTAAGATCTACCTGGATTAAGAAATGGAAAGACGAAGACGAATAATTAGGGGCAGTTTAAAACCACTCTATCATAACAACAGGCCAGCGGCGATATGCCGACTGGCCTGTTGAACGACTATAAGGTATGGTCGAGTTAGATAAATGTACGGCTAACAATAACAAGCAGGATAAAGAGCACGAGAATAACTCCAGTACTGGTCCACAGACCACCATATCCGCCTCTTCCTTCTTCGACAACTCCGCTCATGTACAATTCCCCTTTCTGATTAAGAAGTAATTTATACAATGTATGGTATGACTATAGCCGGGAATGTGCTTGGGCGAATGTATTGGTGGTCTCCGTAAAAATGTATCTAAGCCTGTAGGTCCATAACCCCTTGGTAGATCAGATTAAACAAATCCTCAAGATTCTCTTCGCCGATGCAGGAGAAAGCGATACGCAGGTCAGTATCGCCAAGCGCGATCGTGCCGACGCCGTATTCGCGAATCAGATGCTGACGCAGCGCTTCAGCATTTACTGTCTTCAGCTTGAGACACATAAAGTATCCGGAATTGAAGGGATAGTAATCCCATACGTCTCCGTAGTTACCGCTATCGAGCAGCGTCTTCACCTTATTGGCGCGTCTCTTCATAATTTGGAACTTCTCTTCCTTCTGCGCATGGAAATCAGGCGACTTGAGCGCTTGAAGGATGAAGGTCTGCGAAGGGTGCGAGCCGCTGGAGATCGTGGCGCGAATAATACCTGTTGTCTTCTGGTCCAACGCGGCAAGGACATCAGCATTATCGTTCGCAAAGGTAATAAAGCCGACTCTAAAGCCCCATACATACTCTTCCTTCGTGGCT
The DNA here is from genome assembly GCF_013393165.1 of Paenibacillus sp. 79R4. Classification (NCBI taxonomy): domain Bacteria; kingdom Bacillati; phylum Bacillota; class Bacilli; order Caryophanales; family Paenibacillaceae; genus Paenibacillus; species Paenibacillus sp. 79R4. The sequence goes on from NZ_QJOT01000009.1 coordinate 124,601, forward strand.
CCGTCCACCTTGATCGGAAGGATTCGCGGATGGAGGCCAGCCAGCTTGCCGAACAGGGATTCCGTCATCGATTCCTCGAAGAACAGGCCGAAATAGGCGTCATCCGTAACGACAACGACATTGATGCCGGCTTCAGCAGCTTCGTGAATCGCCGACACGATCTCTTGACCTTCCTTGGCTCCCGGCGTATAGCCTGTCGGGTTGTTCGGAAAATTAAGAATGACGATCGCTTTGCCTTTGTCTTGCTGCGCCAGCAGAGCCTCGCGAAGGCCAGCACTGTTAAACTTCATATCTTCAGTAAAGAGGGGATAGTTGACAATATGGGCATGGCGGCGAATGCCGAAGGTCAGCTCATAATTCTCCCAATTTTTATCCGGATAGACGACGACATCGCCTTCATCCACAAACAGATCGGCAACTACGCTCAGACCATGCGTCAACGCATTAGTAACCACCGGGTTCCCGAAGCTCTTACCGTCAAGTGCAGGATTCTCCTCGATCATCTTCTCACGCCATAATTTACGCAATTCCGGTTTGCCAGCCGGTGGTGCATAAGGGTACAAATCCTGCGGTTTATAGGCGGACAGGGTGTCTTGAATGGCGGAAAGATGCATAGGGATGCCATTTTCGGTTGCGATACCAATCGTCGCATTATACTTCTTAGCCCCTGCGGATGCTTCAGCGGACTGGCTCAGGATTCCTTCCTTCGGGAAGTAAATCTCCTTACCCAGCTGAGATAACATGTCATAAACATAGCCTTGCTGCAAGGTCTGGTTCAACTGCTCTGCAAGTGGATTCAGGCTCATTCTCGTTCCATCCTTCCGATCGTTTATTTTTATGGTTTCCAGTAGCAGGCTGAATTCAAGATTTGATGCCGAGTATACCGCTTTTGAACAGCCGCTTTAGGACAAATCCGTTTTAGACTGCCTTACATTATATCATTTACAACATAAGCCGTCACGATGATTTCCTTCTATTCCTCTAGGTGAATGGAACCCCAAGAAGATGTTCAACTGGTATTAAAATGAGTATAATACTTACAAGCCTCTAGAAGGTATCCGTAGAAAACATAACCTTGTAAGCATCGTGCGTAGCCCAGCTAATTTCAAATTTGATGTGGGCATAAGCTTTCTGTTTTTCTGATCAAAAGCGAACTTTTTGAACAACCTCTTACAAGGGAAAAAATTTTGGGGGAGGGAAGGACATGCTTCACGTTTCACCATCATCTTTTATTCTGAAGCCGGCATTTGCCAAAATTGTATGCGAACCTAACTGGAAGTGGCGCAAGCGAGATAAAGCGCTGGAGAACTATGATTTATTCTATGTGTGGAGCGGGGAAGGGAACGTCGTCCTGAACAACCAGACTTTTCAAGTGAGTAAAGGAAGCTGCTTCTTGTTTCGTAAAGGCGATCATCCGACTGCGACGCATAATCCGCAACGGCCGCTAGTACTTACATATATTCATTTTGATATAGATGAGCCTGTCATGGAAGTTCCCGGATCTTATCGGGTATTGGACAATACCCTTGATTTTGAATATATGCTGTCTCGCTATGTACGCTTGTTCCTGGTGAATGCCTATGGAGCGGAGGAGGAGGCTCGTCTGATCCTGAAGCAACTTCTCATCTATTTGCTGCGCGAGGAGCGTGAGGTTCCCCGGGAGAAGAAAGTAAGCAATCAGCTGGTCGAGGTCATCCATGAGGTGGCTAATTATGTTCTGCAGCATCCCGGATTGCCGCATAAAGTTGAAGATTTATCCGCCCGAGCCGGTTTGTCAGCGCGTTACTTCTCAATTAAATTCAAAGAGATCATCGGCATGTCCGTGCAGACTTATATTATTAAATGCAGGATTGATCGCGCTCAGCATCTGCTCTTGCATGCAGGCATGAATGTAACCGAAGTGGCCGATGCTTTGGGGTATAGGGACATATTTTTCTTCAGCCGTCAATTCAAGCAGTATACGGGGAAAAGTCCTTCTGAAATAAGATGAGCGCGCGGGATTGAAAATAAAGTTAGACAAAGAAAAAAACTGAGTCGCACGCACTCAGGTTTTTTTGTACGATTAGTGACTCAGCTTAGAATTGTGAAGATGCCCGAGCAGGGTTCCGACCTTGACTTTACTTCCTACATCCAGGCTGGACGACGGCTCGAAGTTATCCTGCATCAGGAGAACTACAGTGGAGCCAAATTCAAAATAGGCCAGCTCATCGCCGCGCTCCCACTCTTTGGCTTCATCGTCGACATATTTGATACTGCTGACATTCATGGCTCCGACTTTTACGACGGCGCTCTCCCCGTATTCGTGGGAAATATATGTGATGAGCCGCTCGTTGCGGGCAAGTACAGAACGCATATGGGTCATTCCAAAATGGTTCACCGGGTACACCTTCCCCGATATATGCTCGCTCTCCAGCTTGCGTCCGCTCACTGGGGCATGAATCCGATGATAGTCGGTTGGGCTAAGATAGAGCACAAAAGCATAACCATTGCGGTAAGCCTCGCTCCTCGGCGAATGGTTAAGCAGTTCATCAATGGAATAGTCCTGTCCTTTTACATTCAGGATCGTACTGGATTGGATCTTTCCCATAGCAGTAATTAGCGCATCAACGGGGCTTGCGACACCGCCTGGTTCCTGGCAAATCGGGCGCATTCCTGGTTTGAGCCTGCGCGTAAAAAATTCATTCAAAGTATGGTATTCTTTGATTTCCTTCTCCGCTTCATCCAGGGTAATTCCATAAGCTTTAGCAAAGCGCGGAATGACGAACCTGCTCCATTTGGAATGGGAAAAGCGGCCAGTCAGCCGGCAAACCGATTTTCGTGAAGACAGCTCTGTCATCCATATCATCCATTTGGTAGCCAATTGTTATTTCCTCCCATAGGTGAAGGGCAGTTGGAACTGCCGCAATCTACTTCCGCTATCTTGACATAGAATAAGAGCGAAAGCAATAAATATAAAAATATTGTAATTGATGCTTGCTAACTTGGAAACATGTGGTGTATTGTAATGTTAATTGCATAGGGATACGGGGGCTTGAGTGAATCAGGCTGAGATGGCAGCATACTCCGCTGCAGACCGTTAATCTGATCTGGATAATGCCAGCGTAGAGAATCTATCGTCCTGTTCGTGCTTATTTTGTGGACTTATTATGTCTGCATACTGGGACTATACAACCGACTGAGCTTATTCAGCCGGTTTTTTTATTGTTCTCTAGACGGAATATCCCCGCAATAAATTAATTAAGGAGTGATAGGTTATGGTAGAGGTCAACATGCAAAAGGAAAAACGGGGACTGAAGCTTAGCGATCTTCTGGTGACGGTGCTAATCTCGGTCGTGCTCGGAGTAGTGTATCATTTGTGGAGCTCGGTGTATGGACTTTTATCTCCGCTGTTCTTTCAGGCGGATGAACTGGTGTACGGCATGTGGTTCATCGCCTCGACACTTGTCTTTCTATTGATTCGCAAGCCGGGTGTGGCGCTGATTGCCGAAGTTGCAGCTGCGCATGTGGAGGTACTATTCGGCAGCGCATGGGGAATTCAACTGCTTGTCTATAGCCTGCTTCAGGGACTCGCCGCAGAGCTTATATTTGCCGCTTTCCGCTATCGTAACTTCTCTGCACCGGTCGCGGGTCTGGCAGGTCTTGCCGCGTCGATCGGCTCACTGATACCGGACATTTTCTATGGATATGTCGGAGATTATGCGCCATGGATGTTCATTGCCAAATATTCGATGCGTGCTGTCAGTTCGGTCGTCATCGCGGGATTCCTGGCCTATAGCTTGGCCAAAGCGGTCGAGCGCACAGGGGTAACCCATCTGCTTCGCCCTGTTGAATCCAAGGATCTGGCGGCGTTGGATGATTAATGATGAACACAGCTTATGCAAATGGAATGGCAGAGTCTGATATTGAGGTCGCCGGACAAGCGGCTGCGGTACCCGATATTATTTTGGGGGTGGAGGATCTTCGGCTGAAGTTCCCAGGGGAAGCTGCATTTGTATTTAAGGACTTTTCCGTCTCCGTGCGGCGCGGTGAGAAGGTGCTATTGCTCGGGCCCAGCGGTTGCGGCAAGTCCACCTTGCTTCAGATGCTGAGCGGGATCATGCCTGAGATGGTCGAGGTACCGATGCGGTTCAAGGAGAGAATTGTTCCTGAATCGAGAGGGGTGTTGTTCCAGGATCCGGATACGCAGTTCTGTATGCCTTACATAGATGAAGAGCTGGCCTTTGTGCTGGAGAATCTATGTATTCCCAGAGAAGAGATGGAGACACGGATGAGGCAGGCTCTGGATCAGGTCGGCCTGTTCTTTGAGAATTTGCATGTTCCGATAAATTCATTGTCGCAGGGAATGAAGCAGCGGCTGGCGCTTGCTTCGGTGCTTCTGGCCGATCCTGAAGTCCTGTTCCTGGATGAGCCCTCTGCATTGCTTGATCCCGAAGGACGTAAGCAGATCTGGGAGGCCATTCATTCTATCGCCGAAGGACGAACGCTGGTCATTGTTGAGCATCGAATTGAAGAGATGATCGGGCTTGTGGATAATGTAGTCCTGTTTGGCCCGGACGGACAAATTCTCGGGCAGGCTCCTCCAACGAAGCTGTTCGCCTCCTTCCATAAACAATTGGAGCAGTTCGGGATCTGGTACCCAGGGGTATGGGAAGCCTTCTTCTTGTCCCGGGAAGGGGAGAGGCTTCTGAGTCTCCCTAGGGAGGCCCCATATTCTACCCTGGCAGAGCCGCTGATAGAGTTGAAGCAATTTCAGGGCTACAGACAGCGGAGAACTGTGATTGAAGTGGAGCAAGCCGAGATTTATCCCGGAGACTTCATCGTGATTACAGGACCAAACGGTGCGGGGAAGAGCTCATTATTGCTCAGTCTAATGGGGCTTCTGCCAACAGATGGAACCTACAAGCTGCAGAGAATTGATATGGGTGGAGACAAGGCGAAGAAAAGCAGAACCGTGAAGGCGGCTCGGAAAATAGGCTTTGTGTTTCAGAATCCAGAGATGCAGTTTGTAGCTGATCAAGTGAGTGAGGAGATTGCCTTTTCCTTATATGAAGAAGGGTATGACAAAGACCGTATATCATCTCTGGTCAGGCAGGCGATAGGTCAGTTCGGATTAGAAGGAATGGAGCAGCGCCATCCCTATCAGCTCTCGCTGGGTCAGAAGCGGCGTCTAAGCGTGGCTGGAGCGACGGTGCTGAATAAGCCGGTGCTGCTGCTGGATGAGCCGACTTTTGGTCAGGATGCGGTGAGCACCTTTGCAATTCTAAGCCTGTGTGAGGGACTTCGCAGACAGGGAGTCGCAATTGTGATGATCACGCATGAGGAGAAGCTGGCCGACACGATAGCGACTTCGGAATGGCGAGTAGAGAATGGACGTCTTGTCGAGAGAAGGCTGACCATCCGGGGAGAGACAATGGCTAAGCATCATGGAGCGACAGGGGCGTGGGGACATGAATGATTTTTTGATTCCGTATCGCAGTAACTCGTTTCATCGCGCGAATCCGGTTGCTAAGCTGATTTGTATGATTGCGCTATTTATGCTGACACTCTTCACTCATCGGCTTGATTTCATCTTTTACCAGATGACTTGCTTTCTGTTATTGCTGGTGTTCTTCAGCGGACATAAACTCTGGAAAATATCACTTATTATGACGCCGTTCCTCATCGTCTTCCTGGCCTCCTCTTCGACAATGATTCTGTTTGGCAAAGGGGATACGATCTGGTGGACCTGGGGGCTGATCCGAATTTCTCAGGAGAGCTTCTATCGCGGCATACATGTTGGGTTTAAGGCTGTAACGTTTGCTTCGGAAGGCTTATTGTTTGTGCTGACAACTCCATCGGTCGCTCTGTTTTATGCCTTAATGCAGAAGGCGAAGCTGCCGCCCAAATTCGCTTATAGCTTTATGGCTTCGATCCGGCTGCTGCCCATGGTATGGGAGGAGCTGCAGATTCGCCGCAATGCTTTGAAAATCCGCGGAGCCCGCTCCTTACGCGGTGGGATGAAATGGATCGGTGGCCTTAAGCTGTATATCGTTCCGCTGCTTGTTCAAGGAATCAGGAGGGCCCACCGGGTCGCGGTGGCGATGGAGACGAAAGCATTTGACGGGAATGGAAAAAGAAGCTACTATTACCCCTCAGAGTACTCGAGGAATGATGGTTGGGTTGTTCTCTTGCTAGGCGCTACCGTTGGAGCCGCACTGCTAATGTCGGTTCTACTGCCGCCTTTCGGGATAGCTGATGTAAGATATCAGTAATAATAGATGGCGTTACTGCAGAAAAGGAGCTGTCCCTGGTAGTACATACTACTTGTGGGACAGCTCCTTATTGCCGCTCAAATTAGCAGATGGTAAGCGCTGTGTCTAATCAAATTTAGATGTTATTTTATGAATGGGGCTTTCTGTCCGTTTCGGATGATTCAGTAAATACCTTGCATAGGCGATTGGAGTCCGATAAGTGTCCTTCCAAATATTTGTCATTCCCGCTTTGCGAAATCCGTAGCGTTGGTCCCGTCCGTTGCATTCTATAAAGTAAGGGCGTCCGTTATCCGTCAGTCCGATGTCCAGCCCTAGGTCGGCTAACTGCGGCAGATTTGCGGATAACTCTGAAGCGATAGATAAGGACAACGATTTAACATGAGCCAAGACGCCAGCGACAATGGGGGCAGGCAGCAGGTTGCCCAACAGCACAGGAGCCGGGTAGGCCGTCCCTCCCTTGGCAATATTGGAGATGAAGCTATTGGAGGGGGCAACCTTGGCGAATAGACCGGTAACATTCCAGGTACCGTTCATCCCTTTTTGCACAGTGACACGAAGATCAAGCGGCCTGTTATTGTATTCCAGCAAGGGGATACGCTCCTGTATGAAATAAGGTGTGCGGACAAGTAATCTTCCGAGCCACTGCGGCAGATCTCCCGGAGATAGCCGCGCTTTGCTCCAGCTTTTTTGGCGTGAGGAATAATGGATGCTCTCCCAGCCTTTGGTTCCTTTCCGCAATCGTATAATTCCGTGACCCACCGATCCGCGTACTGGCTTGAGAATGAGGTCGGAGTATAGCTCCATCATTTGCTGCAGTCCGGAAGATGTCGCTGGGACAGAGACCGGTAAGTAACTGCGAAGATACTTATTGTTCCACAGCAATTTGTGGATGAGATCCTTGCGATATCGATTATTGGCGTTAAACACGGTTGTTCCCTGTGATATAAGCTGGACGACATTCCTGTGGGCGGCCGGATCTGAGTAGAGAGCCCGGTTATGAATCACCTTGGGGATCGGAATGATAGCTTTGGTATATTCCCGGCCATTGTAGATATAGGCGATGCACTTCCCCTGTTTCAGATCGATATCGCCCAAGCGGAGGAAACAGGGAATGAGATCGAATTCCTTAGCGACTTCCTCGTAATTATTTATCGATTCCTGACCGGTCCGTCTTGTGGGAATACCACGAAACATGCTGGAATTAAGCAGAATTCCGACGTGGTCTGGCCCCATAGTGTTCCTCCTTCCTACTTGAGGCTTCTTTAACACTCTATGTTGGCCTGACCCGAAAGCGTGGACGACTGTTCTGCGGCAACAGCCTGTTTTATGGCCGTTACCCGGATGCACCTTTTACAGAGTCAAATCGTATATTTATCTATGAGATCGAAGAGATTTATGCGGAGGGCTAAGAATGAACAGTATTGTTACGGCAAAGCGGGAACCTGGATCCATGCTGGAGCGCCATAAGGTAGCGGTAATTACTCCCGGCTCCTTCGTTATTCCATCAGGCAGGAGCAGCTCGGTTGAGAGAGTGATTGAGAAGGTAGTACCGCTTGCGTCCGATCAATTGAATATTCGCGTATTCGGGCTATCTGACAGACAGCTTCCGAACTTTGGCATGGTAGGCCATGTTCCGTGCTTTCGTCTGCCGGGCGGGCACCGTTACTTACAGTCGATCCTCCAGCATCTCCGCAAATGGCATCCGGATACTATTGATGTGCATAACCGACCTAGATTGGCTTACCAAATCAAGAGCAAGCTCCCGTTCACCCGCGTTTTGTTGACGCTCCATTCTACAACATTTATCAGTACGACCTATAGTCCTCTGTCTGAGACTTCCCGCTGGCTGAATCGGGTAGATGGTATTGTCGTAAATAGCGAGTATTTACGCTCCGAGCTGTTGCTGCGATTTCCGGGTCTGCAGGTCCCGATCCAGGTAAATCTGCTAGGGGTCAGCCTTGAGGATTTTACACCTCGCTGGACTCCGCTTGGAGAATCGCTCCGTCAGGCCAGACTGGCTGATTTCGGTTGGGAGAACCGCAAGGTCGTTCTCTATATAGGCAGGCTGTTGCCTGCCAAAGGTGTACATCATATTTTGAATGCCTGGCCCACGATTCAGAAGCGCGTACCGGATGCAATGTTGGTAATTGTAGGAAGTGCATTTTACGGAACCGAACGAGAGACCGCCTATGTCCGGAAGCTTAAGAAGTTGGCTGAACCGTATCAGAATCATATCGCCTTCCTTCCATATATTGAATATCCCAGAGTTGCTGATTTCTATAATCTGGCCGATGTCGTTGTCGTTCCTTCCGGTGAGGAAGAGGCCTTTGGACTGGTGAATGTCGAAGCGATGGCGGCAGCAATCCCCGTTGTTGCCACTAATACGGGGGGGATTCCGGAGATTATAGCCGACGGACAGTCCGGATATTTGCTGCCGCCGGGCTCTCTTCAGCAAAGCCTCGCTGAATACGTAGCTTATTTGCTTAATCATGAAGAGGTTCGTCGGAGAATGGGCTGTGCGGGCCGTGAACTCGCTCGCAGCAGGTTTCGCTGGAAGCATACCGCAGAGCGTTGGGGACAATTAATGAGAGGAATCGAATAGCATAGTATGAATGGTGCGTAAGGAGCTTACGCGCTATTTTTTTGCATATTCATATGGATGTACATATGCCGTTGCGACAAATTTACTCTCACATACACTGTTTTATATAGACTGGTACAACAAAACGGGGAGGTGCAGGCTTGATCAGAAGAAGGAAGAGAGGTTTGGTCCCAGGTACCAGAAAACAGGCTGCAAGGCCAAAGCTGCCGAAGATCGTGAATCATCGCGATCCTATGGTCTCTATAATTATTCCGGCTATGAATGAGAGAGCGCGGCTGCCCTCCGTCCTGCGTGAAGCTAGTAAAGTACATCCGCACAGTGAGACGATTGTTGTTGCAAACGGATCGACAGACGGAACGGCTGAGATTGCCGCCGCCGCCGGAGCGAGGGTTATTCGCTTCGCCGAACCGCTCGGGCATGATGTGGGACGACGCGTTGGTGCTGAAGCAGCCAGGGGGCAGGTTCTGTTGTTCATTGATGCGGATATGGTTATTTCAGCTGCAGAGCTAAGGCCCTTCGTCAGAGCTGTGTTATCCGGTGCGGATGTAGCCTTGAACGGATATTCCGGTTCAGCTGGCAGACAAATGGTCCATCCCGTTGTGTTGGCAAAGCACTCGCTAAATGCCTGGTTGTCACGCCCCGATCTCCATGGCGCCTCAATGACAGCTGTACCCCATGCCCTGAGCCGTCAGGCTCTTGCTGTAATAGGCCCTAAGCTGCTGGAGATTCCTCCACTCGCCCATACAGTGGCAGCGGTTAGGGGGTTGAACATTCAAATAGCGAATACAGTCGCAGTAGGGAATATGAATCCTATGCGCCGGAGAGTGGGAAGGTCGGACCCGCTGGCCTCGCTTGTCGTAGGTGATCATCTGGATGCGGTCCATTGGCTGATTCAGGAACAGGGGCTGCGTGGAGGCTACAGCGACTTGAACCGATTAAGGGGCAAGGTGAGGTGATGACATGCGAAGGAGAATACGCACAACTGGGGTAAACAGAACCCGTCGAGATCATGCAACCAGGCGCAGCAGAAGCAAGAGGTATCCTGCCAGACGGAGGAAGGTGTTCTATGAAGCCAATGCTGCTCGAGCCAAAGCACGGCCATACGGTTCAGACGGGCTGGAACGGCTGGCTTTGCAAGCTGGAAGAGAGGCTGCTGCCGGCAGGAGTGAGAAGGAACGTTCTGAAAAACATATGCAGCAGAGCTATAATTTATGGTATTTGAAGCATGGGGCTGGCAAACAGAGGGGGTATTCTACAACACTCCGCATTTCCAAAGCTTTTGCGCATGGTTATGCAGCGGAAGACAGCCTGCTGTGTCATTATATCCCACTTCCGCTTAGCAGAACGACAGCAGCAGTCGTTGTTGCCAGTAATGAGAGAGGGACTTTAAATGCAGTACTGGAAGAGCTTAAACGCCTGCCCTTCGGGGAGATTGTAGTGGTATTGAATGGCTGTACTGACGGGAGCTTTACAGCTTTGGAGCATGATCCTCGCCTGATTAAGCTGAGCTATCCGCAACGGCTTGGCCATGATGTAGGGAGAGCTCTTGGTGCTGCGATGACTGCGATGGAGACGGTTTTGTTCGTCGATGGGGATATGAGGCTGCCCGCTGAGGACCTCGGGGCTTTTCTAGTAGCCATTGAGCAGGGAAGCGATGTGGCGCTTAATGATATTACACCGCTTCTGCCTTCATTTATGAAGCGGGATAGTGTGACGTATAGCAAGATGTTTCTAAATATGTCGCTTGGACGCTCGGATTTATCAGCTAACTCGCTCACTGCTGTTCCCCACGCTCTATCTCGCAGAGCTATCGATACATTAGGCCACGGTAGCTTGATCGTTCCTCCCAAGGCGCATGCACTCGCCATAGCTCACGGATTAGTTGTTACGGCGCCATATTCGGTCAATGTGGTGAAGAACAACCGTATTCGCAGTACAAATACAGGTCCGGCCAATGCGGTGTCCGGACTAATCCTTGGCGATCATATAGAGGCGTTGGCGGAGGTAATGAAAATGTATGGTCCGCGATTGAAATTTACAAGGATGACTCGCAGTGAGCTTGCGAAAGTGAGGAATGGACGTTGAGCAAGTTCGGTTTAACCAGCATCATCATTCCAACCTATAATGGTCTGCACTTATTAATTCCATGTGTGGAGGCGATTCGTCGCTTTACGGAGGTGCCTTATGAGATCATTATCGTAGATAACGGATCGAGCGACGGGACCGCGGAATACGGATTGCATGAGGGACTCATTGTCGTAGCCATGCCGGATAACACAGGTTTTCCGGCAGCCTGCAACCGGGGGTTAAGCATTGCCTCAGGTGACCAGCTTCTATTACTTAATAATGACGTGATTGTCTCGCCACGGTGGCTCAGCAATATGTTAACGACACTGTACAGTTCGCAAGACGTCGGAATGGTCGGACCTGTAACCAATTATTGCAGTGGAAGACAGCAGGTGGATATTCAATGGGAGGGACTGGCGGAGTATTACGCGCTGGCGGAGCAATATAATCAATCCAGCCCTGAGCGATGGCAGGAGGTGCCGAGGCTCGTCGGAATGTGTCTTCTGTTCAAGCGGAAGCTGTTCAGAGAGCTCGGTTTGCTTGATGAGCGATTCTCGCCAGGACACTATGAAGATGACGATTATTGCTATAGAGCCAGGAGGCGTGGATACCGCCTTATGATATGCGGCGATACACTAGTCTACCATGCCGGAAGCGCCAGCTTTAGGGAGCAGCATCCCGAGGGATGGAACTCTCTGATTGAGAGGAACCGAGGATTGTTTATCGAGAAATGGGGTATAGACCCTTGGCAGTTTATATAGATGAGTTGAATTAAGGAGGGGATCCCATGAAAGGTGTGATTTTGGCGGGGGGAACCGGAACACGGCTGTACCCGCTGACTCGATTAGTGAATAAGCACTTGCTTCCGGTCGGGCGATATCCTATGGTCTGCTACGGCATAGAACGGCTGCGTCAGGCCGGAGTCACTGATATTCTTATGGTTATCGGCAAGCAGTCAGCAGGCCTTTATGCCGATTTTTTCGGAAGCGGGGAGAACTACGGTGTGAAGCTGAATTTTCGAATTCAGGAATCCGCCGGAGGAATCGCCGAAGCGCTGGAATTGGCAGAAGGCTTTATAACTCCCGGGGAGAAGTTCGTCGTATTGCTTGGCGACAATTTATTCCTCGACGATCTTACCCCTTATGTAGAGAAGTTCAAGCAGCAGCAAGGTGGTGCCAGAGTTCTGCTTAAACCGGTGGATGACCCGAGACGCTACGGAGTTCCCGTCTTCGATCCGAAGCAGCCTGCGCTGATTTCGTATATTGAAGAGAAGCCCAAGCATCCGAAGTCGAGATACTCTGTAACAGGAATATATATGTATGACTACACGGTATTCAGCCTGATTCAGGGCATCACCCGTTCGGCCCGGGGTGAACTGGAGATTACGGATGTGAACAACCGATATGCGGAGCAAGGCAAGCTGGAATACGACATATTGAAGTTATGGTGGGGGGACGCAGGCACACCGGAATCTCTGCGTGAAGCTGAAATATATATGAGAGGCGTACTGCCTTGATTCAAGGGGCAGAAGCGATTTGTATTCCAGCTGTGAAAGAGGTTGCTGTAAAATAGTCCAACCTGCTTGGAGAGGAGAGAACAGGATGTCGGTCAGAGGGGATCGATTCCGAACAGCCGGCAGAAGTCGGAAAATCAGGAGAAAACCTCGTCAAGCCGGGCTCATGTATGACGGACCGCCGGCAAGAAGAGGAAGGATGTCACGGCGTGGGCATTGGCGAAGACGGGCCGGCTTGTATTCAGGGAGCGGTATGGACAGGACCGGGCGGGGGAGGGGGAAGCGCCAGCGTCAAGCTGGAGGCTCCTCTCCCGGATTTCACAGGATGAACAAAATGCCCGGAAAACATGGAGACAAAGTGCTGGGAGGAACTTTGCCCGCGCCGATTGCTGAAACGGATGTAGCTGTAGAGGAGCAAGGAATCTCTAAGCCGGCGGAGACGCCAATGCAAGTCTCTGTTCCTCCGAATCAGAGCAGAACGCGGCAGAAGATCGAGACTTTACCTTATGAAGAAGGTTATCGGCAAGGGTTATATGATGGCGGAGAGGCCAAGGTAGAGAAATGGATACCACACCAGATGGTACTGCCAGAGTTGACTGTGGATGATGTTATACAGGCGGGGGTGCAGAGTCTGACGGCATCGTTAATACCGATCCTCACTACTGCCGACGTCTCTCATGAGCTGGAAGAAGCACTTAAGAGCGGCAGGCCCTTCTCATTAGTACGCCTTGGTGATGGAGAACTGTTAACCTTAGCCTATGATACGGTGATGTCCGGCGAAGAGGTTCGACGCTGGGGAAGCTTTTTATCATATGCAGGAGTAAATCTTCCTGATTCCCATGTACGGTTGGCGTTAGCTGAAGCCATTTCCAGCGCAAGCATCGTCGGGATCCCCAAGTCACGCCATCCTTCCTATCAAGGACTCTTATTTCCGGTGTTGCGGCACTTTGGAATCGATTATGGCAGCCTGAAGCTGACCTCGTCCACTATAAATTATGCTCTCAATGAAGAGGGAGAGCTGAGACAGCTGCTGACCGGGCGTAAAGTTCTGCTGATTGGCAACGAGACTCCCGGCCTGGCTAAGCATTTGCAATCTCTGGGGATACAGGTCCGGGGAATTATCGCCCCGGTGCTTGGAGTCTCTGATGTTCAGCGGGTGATGAACCAGATTGCCCATATCGATTTCGATATTGCATTTGTGGCTGCCGGGGTTGCCGCCGTTATTCTATGTGCAAGAATCGCAAATGAGCTGGGCAAGGCAGCTCTGGACATGGGGCATCTGGCGAATAAAATCACTTCAGGGGAAATGTCGATCACATGAGAAGGGAGGCAGCTTCTTGCATAATACCAGGCACACAGCCCATGAGTCTGATTTCCAGCAGGGGTATCACAGGGGTTATGACCAGGGTTTTAAAGTCGGCAAAGAGACATTTGGCACCTGGTTCGAGGGAACCAGCATCATTATCCCGACTTATAACCAGAAGCAATTGCTGCTTCAATGCGTGGATTATATAGAAGCCCACACGGTATCACCCTACGAAGTAATTATCGTTGATAATGGGTCACAGGATGGAACAGTGGAGGCATTACGTCATCGTAGAGGATCACTTCGCATCGCTGCCCATTCGACCAATCTGGGCTTCGCACAAGCGATTAATACCGGACTTATGATGGCCAGGGGGCAGACGATCGTACTTCTTAACAATGATGTATTTGTTACGGAGGGCTGGCTGACCCAGATGCTGGCCTGTTTGTTGGAAAGTCCGGATACAGCGGCGGTTGGTCCGGTAACGAATTACATTAGCGGGGAGCAGAAAATAGAGGTTCCTTATCATGATTTAGCGGAGATGCCTGGATTTGCAGCTGCCTATAATCGCCGTGACACTGGAAAATGGCGGGACACGAGTCGTCTCGTAGGTTTTTGCATTCTAATGAAGCGCAGTACCTTTGAACAGGTGGGGTATTTGGATGAAGGGTATGAAGTCGGAAACTTTGAGGATGATGACTGGAACTTGCGCTTACGCTTGCAAGGCAAAAGAATGCGTATTGCCGGGGATACCTTTGTTCATCATGTCGGAAGCGTGACGATGAAGGGGCTTGGCGCGCAGTTTTTTACCGTGAATGACAGTAACGAGCGATTCTACATTGAGAAATGGGGGAATCGCTACGATCAAATAAGGGGCAGGGTTGAGGAATTGATCACTACCCCGCACAAGGCTGCCGATTTCTTTCCGACCCATATCTGGATCAGAAGCGCCAGCGGGCAGCTATACTGGATGCAGCACGGCGTAAAATATCCTGCAGCTACCCGGGCGAAGGACGACGTCATGATGGCATCAGCAGTGCGATTGTCCGTCATGGAATTGCTGCAGATTCCAACGGGACCGGAGTATGGAGAAACGGAGCTGGCAGCGATCAAGGCAGACTCCTCCAGAGATGGAGTCGTTGTAATGGCGGGGGACGGAACGATTTATCAGCTTGATCGGGGGGCCAGGAGAGAATTTGTGTCGTATTATGCTTGCACTGCTTGGGGATTTATCATTCCGCAGCAGGCCGCCGCGCACGAAGCATGGAATCATTGGCCGGAGGGCCTTCCGATTGCACCGCCTACCCGGGTGAAAGCGGAGGATTTGTAGGTTGTCATCCAGGAACGACAGGCTATGGCCGTGCATATGCTGGAACAAAGATGAATGCCGGGCATAGCCTTGTTGCCATCTCATGCAATGATTATATTTTTGCTTGGAGGAATCAGGATGGAGGAGAAAATTACAGAGATCATTGTTCACTTGTCTCATTCACATCAGCAGATGGCAAGAGTGATGGATGCTGAGCGGCAGGTTGTTGTTCGTATGGCACAAATCGTCCATGCCATTCCTGACGCCGAACCCGGATTTGAAGGAGTGCCCGGTTTGATCGAGAATACGGGCCGGATCAACAAAAGCGTAATTTCTTATTTAAATGCTATTGCTGATCTTCAGGAGGCTATGGCTGAGAATTTGGGCTTCGTCTTAAAAGAGCTGAGAAGCCAGGATGAAGAGTAAGCTTGAAAGCGGGGAGGATGCTATGAGCAGAGAACAGGCTTATTTGCATATTTTAGATGCAGCCTCCAAAGTCCAGTGGAATGTCGCTATGATCCTGGAGGCTAAGGCGCTTGAAGCTGAGAAGGTGCGCAACTGGGTTTTGCATCATGTCCATCATGCCAGCTTCGAAGAGGATGAGAAGCGGCTATCCGAGCCGCTTGACATTCATGAACAGGTTGTAGAGATGGTGGAGGGACTTACTAAGCTGCAGAACGGGTTATGCAGTAATTTAAAGACAGTACTTACCTCAGCAGAAGAGGAAGGGGATAAGGAAGGAAGCCTTGACGGTTTGTTTGGCGGTGGCTTCGATTTGGAGGATACGGACAAATGATGATCGATCTTCATGCTAGAGAGAAGGCCAAAATAAGCGTTATCGAATCCATTGCCAGGAGCCAAATGGCATTGGCGCGCATTCTGGATAGCATGGCAGATGTGACTCATTCCGAAGGAACGGCCCGCCATCTGGTGGAAAATGTGAAGATATTGATGGAATATCAGCAGGCCATAGCTCGTACGATATGCGGAGTAACACTGCATCACGTCAATTATGGAACTCCTTCATCGCCCTGGATCACGAACACTTGTTATGCAGCAAAGGACGCCACCCGAGGAGAACAGGAGGAAGATAAAATATGTTAAAAGCGAAGGTACGCGCAAGACGCCGATCTAAATCGAAAAAGCCTAGACGGGCTAATACTGCCAGGCGCAAATTGGCGCTCAAACGCGGACGCAAACTGAACGGCCGAGGTCTGCGCAGGCGTCGATCAAAACGTAGAGGAAGATCCCGTCGCACGCGTTATTTGAATCGCCGTCGATCAAGCAACTTAGCGCCCGATCCTGTAGTTGTTACGGTCCCGGAGGAAGTGCCGGATGAATCGAGTTATCAGAATTCTTATGACGAGGCCTATCAGGAGGGCTTCGATTCCGGGTTCTCCCAAGGGTTTGAGGATGGGCATAAGGTAGGTTATAAGGAACAGGTATAGGACACTGATCTATTAATCTATAAATTTCATAGAGTGCAGCTGTAAGCCCTTATTCGGCCACAAGGCCGGGTAGGGGCTTTGTCTATTACCTAGAAGGCATTCGCCAATTTATGCCGACGCGGGGTAGTCGTCCATGATGCACGTGTACCCCTAGCATATATTTATACAGACCTAGGAAATCCATTCACAGATAGGATGAATACCTTGAAGAATGCGAACAAGAGTACTCCCAGCATGGTCTACCAAGCCGGATACCTAGAGGGATACCGTTATGGTGGGTGCCAGGCAATTCTGGAGAGAATCCCGCCGCAAATATTTGGTAAAAAAAACATCAGGGTTCTGTACATCCCTCAAGGATTCGATGCTATTGATCAAGGGGTAAGCGAGGCGCTTCAGCAGTTGGCGTCAGAGTGTATTATTGCCACTCCGGATAAGATGCTTGAAACGGCGATACGCAGCCGACCGGATGTGGTGCTTGTTATGAACGGGCTGCATGTTTTTCCTGCCGATCATCCGGATCATATCAGCAAGATTCGTCAGCTGGGAATCAAGACCGCGGTGTGGTTCGCGGATGATCCTTACTTTACCGATGATACGGTGGAGTTATCCGCGGCCTATGATGTAGTGTTCACTCATGAGCAGGACTGTATTTCCTTCTACAAGGAGGTCGGATGCTCACAGGTTTATTATTTACCTCTGGCAATATCTCCGGCGATGTTCGCACCGATCAGGACGACGAGAGAGCAGCAATTCGATATTTGCTTTATAGGCAGCGCCTTCTGGAATCGAGTCGAATTGTTCGATCAACTGGCACCGTTCTTGCTGGATAAGAGGGTGATCATCGCGGGGGGACATTGGGATCGGCTGAAGCATTACGATCAATTGTCACGCTTTATCCGCAGCGGCTGGGTTCCTGTTCCGGAGACGGTTGCTTATTACAATGGTTCCAGAATCGTGATTAACCTTCATCGTCCGACGACAGCGGGTTCGGATAACCGCAACGGCAAAGGGATATCCGGGAGCTCAATCAATCCGCGAACTTATGAGATTTCAGCCTGTGGAACATTGCAGATTACCGATGTGCGCAGCGACCTGCTTCGGCATTACCGTCCGGGGTACGATATTGAGACCTTTCATGGCGCCTCTGATCTGCGATCCAAAATTGACTATTATCTTCAACATGAGGAAGAACGTCGAGCCATTGCCTGGCGTTCCCTATGGACGACCCGGCAATACCATACATTTGCCCATCGGGTCAATGAATTGTTAGAGATCGTTAGCTAAATTTCCATTGAAGAAGGAGTGACAGTTTGTGCTACAACCAGAGATGCATTTCACTCGTCCGTTTCCAGGGAAGCCTTCGGACAACAACGGACGCAAAGGATGGGAAGATGGGCTCAGAGATGGGTATGCTGAAGGATACTTGCGAGGGCATGCGAAGGTCATTGTGGAGAGAAACAGACCCTCCTTTCCGATTCGGCAGATCAAGGTTCTGTATGTAACCTCCGGCAAAGGCTTCCCGTATATGCCGATGGATGAAGCGGTCGTTGAGACCTTGAAGACGCTAACCGAAAATGTAATTACAGTCGAAAACAAACAGCCGATCCAGGAGCTGGCGGCAATGCATCGCCCTGATCTGGTGCTTGTGCTTGACGGTATGGATCTGCCGGTGGAGCAGATCGACGGGGTTCGGGCGTTAGGAATTAGAACAGCGATCTGGTTGACGGATGATCCTTATTATACCGATATGTCGACGAAGATCGCACCCCATTATGATTATGTCTTTACATTGGAGCGGAACTGCGTTGATATTTACCGTGCCCTTGGATGTCCCAATGTCTATTATTTACCGTTCGCCGCGTATGTAGGTCATTATCGCCCGACATTAACCCGCTCTGCAATTCGCCGACAGATCAGCTTCATCGGCTCTGCCTACTGGAATCGCATAGAGTTTCTGCGCCCGATCATCGGTGGTCTGATGGAGCAGGGATTAATGATTAACGGAATCTGGTGGGATCGACTACCGGAATACAGTCAATATCCTGATCGGATTGAGATTGGCAAATGGATGGGGCCCGTGGAGACATCGGAGGTTTATAGCGGTACTAAAATCGTGATTAATATGCATCGTTCAGCGTTTGATGAGACGGTAAACAACAATACAGCCAGGGTCGAAGCACTTTCACTTAACCCTCGCACCTTTGAGATTTCTGCATGCGGAACGCTGCAGCTTGTAGACATTCGTGAGGACCTTGCCTCCTTCTACAAGCCAGGTGTGGAAATTGAGACATTCTCAAGCTCCGATGAGCTGATGGATAAAGTGAATTATTACCTGTCCCATGAGAAGGAACGACAGCAGATTGCATTGAGGGCTCTGGAAAGAACATTTAGTAATCATACGTATAGCCACCGGTTGAATGAACTGCTTGGCTATATTTTCGGATAAAATGATGCAATCTTGCCATATGGCAGTGTATATCGGCTATCACCTTCCAGCGCAGGAAGGATAGAGGGATTTGGGGGAAGTTGATGATGTCAGATAAAAAAAAGCTGATGCTCTTCTCACATGTGTGTAACTCACGGAACATTACAGGGGCAGAAAAGCTGCTGCTCTTTCTGGCTCGAAATTTCTCTCCTTATTTCGACTGCACGATTGTTATGCCGCGGGAGGGGAGACTGACCCAACTGGCTGCAGAAGCGGGAGTTCGCACAGTAATCCGCGAGCTTCCGCTAATGTATGGGATATTTACTCCCTATGAAGGGCTGATCCAGGATATTAAGACTTATATCCAGACTCCTGGCTGCAGGGAGGCGATTGCCCTGCTCCAGGATGAACGGCCTGATTATGTCTTCGTGAATACATGCGTAAATGTAATGCCGGCTATTGCAGCCAAGTCGTTAGGTATTCCTGTAATTTGGCATATTACCGAGGTCATCACGGACACCGCTTATATCCACCATGCTATCCATACCATTGATCGGTATAGCGATTTGATTATTTGTATCTCCAATTCGGCCATGGCTCCCTTTCTTGGTTATCAAATTGAGCATAAGCTGGCGCTGCTCTACCCCTCGTGGAATGATGACGAGCTGAACTCGTCTGAATGGCAGAACTGGAGACGTAAGAAGCGCATGAAATGGGGGATATCAGCCAATGAGACACTGATCGGTTATATCTCTTCATTCTTGACTCCGGAGAAGGGAGCTGACCATTTCATCCGCGCAGCAACGCTGATCGGAGCAGCGCATCCTGAGACGAGATTCGTCATCATCGGCGGAGAGTTCGACAAAGAGTTTACCCGTAAGCTTAGACGCCTGGTCACTCACTCTGGAATAAAACACCGGTTTCTCTTTGTAGATCATGAGCAGAACATTGAGGCAGCCTATTGTGCTATGGATATCGTCGTTATTCCCGGATTAGTGAGAGAGGGATTCGGGTTGACGGCGCTGGAAGCGATGGCCTTCAGCAAGCCGGTTGTGGCTTATGCCTCGGGCGGGCTGGAAGAGATTCTGACATCTGTTGGAAGTGGCTACTATCTGGCTCCTCCCGGGGATGTGGAGGAATTAGCCTACAAGGCAAGGGAGCTGCTCAAGACGCCGGATCTGGCGGAGCAAGTCGGCAGAGCCAATCAGCATGGGGCGATTACCCACTTTGGAAAGGGGGCCTACGGCGAGCGAGTGCAGGAGATGATCCGCCGGATACAAGGGCTGAGTGGAAGCCAGGTTCCTCTTCCGCCTTCCTCTGAGCCTCCCCAGGCAGCGCCTCAAAGTTTCGTTGAACCAGGGGGGCTGCCAGTAAAATCTAAGGCGAGACGGACGCAAGGGAAGAGCGGTTATCGGCGCCGTTTGGCATCCGCCAGACGAAGAAAGAGGAAAGCCGGGGTGAAATCACGATCCAGACGTAGAACAACCAAAAGATTATCACAACGGTTAACTCGGCGAAGGTCTTCCCGTCGGCATAGGGGCGTCAGAAAGTCCAGATAATCAAGGTGTTTGTACCCTAATAAAAGTTGCCCCTAAGCTATTTACGAAGGAGTTGAGAATGTGAGGATCATGACGATTTTAGGTACGCGTCCGGAAATTATCAGATTAAGTCTAATTATTCCGTTACTGGATCGATATGCAGATAAGCACATTCTAGTGCATACGGGACAGAACTTTACCAAGAGCCTAAGCGGAATCTTCTTCCAACAATTGCGATTAAGACAACCGGATTATGTCCTTCAGGATCGGCAAGCAACGCTCGGTGAGCAATTGGCCGCCATGTTCTCACAGATCGAAGAAATTCTGGATACGGAGAAGCCGGACCGGGTGCTGGTGCTGGGAGATACGAACAGTGCACTGTGCGCGATATTAGTCGAACGAATGGGTTACCCGGTCATTCATATGGAGGCGGGGAACAGATGCTTTGATCTGGAGGTGCCGGAAGAGAAAAACCGAAAAGTGATTGATGCTATTTCCTCGATTAATATGCCGTATACGGAACAGAGCAAGCAGCACTTGATCGCCGAGGGAATTCCCGGATACCGGATTGTCACGACCGGAAATCCGATTTGTGAAGTCATAGAGCATTACAAAGAGGACATTTCCGCGAGCCATATTCTGGAGCGGTTGTCGCTGAAGTCACGGGAATATTTTCTGGTTACAACCCACCGTGCCGAGAATGTGGATCATCCCGAGAATCTTCAGGAAATTATGAATGGGCTCAATCTGGTAGCCGAGAAGTTCGGGCATCGTTTGATTTGCAGTCTTCATCCGAGGACCAAATCGCGAATGACGAATGAGCTTAAGCTCAAGCTGAACCCGCTAATCGAGTTCCATGAGCCATTTGGCTTCTTCGACTTTGTCATGCTGGAACGTCACGCATTATGCGCCCTCACTGACAGTGGCACAGTGCAGGAAGAGTGCTGCATCATGCATGTGCCAACCGTGACATTGCGAAGATCTACAGAGCGCCCGGAGACTGTGGATTGCGGCAGCAACATCGTGTCGGGTCTCCATGCCGAGAGGATATCTGCAGCTGTTCGGTTGATGACGGGGATGGATCGGAATTGGGAGTGTCCTAAGGAATATATGGCGGAACAGGTTGCAGAGAGAGTAGTCAAATTTATGTTTGGAGGGAAATGGCATGTTTGAGAATAAGCGTATATTGGTGACTGGGGGCACCGGTTCATGGGGATATGAATTGATCACCCAATTACTGCCTCAGCAGCCTAAAGAGGTCATTATATATTCGCGGAACGAATCAACCCAGGTAGCGATGAACCGTAAATTTGAGGATCCGAGGCTGAGCTTCTGCATCGGGGATGTCCGCGATAAAGAGGCACTTAAGGCAGCATGCCAAGGTGTGGACTATGTGTTCCATCTGGCCGCGCTCAAGCATGTTCCCGTGTGTGAAGACCAGCCTTATGAAGCGCTCAAGACAAATGTGATCGGTACGCAAAATGTGATCGAAGCTGCAATAGATAACGGGGTCAGCAAGGTCATTTATATATCCACCGATAAAGCAGCGAATCCATCCAATTTCTATGGAATGACCAAGGCGATTGGAGAAAAGCTGATTGTTTACGCTAATTTGCTGCATAGCAAGACCCGTTTTGTAACTGTAAGAGGCGGCAATGTATTGGGAACAAACGGAAGTGTGGTCCATCTGTTCAAAGATCAAATCCAGAAGAAGAAACAAGTCTTTATTACGGACTTTAATATGACCCGCTTCTTTCTGACGCTTCGCGATGCGATAACTCTCTTGTTCAAGGCTTCTGTGGAGAGCATAGGCGGAGAGATCTTTGTTATGACGATGCCGACCTGCCGGATCGTAGATCTAGCCGAGGTGCTCATTGAAGATTCAGGAATTTCTGGAGTAGGACTCGTGGAGAGTGGAATACGCCCCGGTGAGAAAATCCATGAGATATTGATGAGCGATTTCGAGAGCATAAATACCGTTGTGTATGATGATCAATACCTGGTTATTCTGCCGACCATCAATATGCCGGAATTAAAGGAGCATTATAAGGACTGCAAGTCAGTATCCTTCAACAGCTTCAGTTCGGATCAGAACTTGATGACCAAGGATGAGATCAAGGATATATTGAAGCGTGGAGGTTTTCTCTCATGAAGCTGCTCGTTCTGGGCGGCCAGGGCATGGCCGGACATCTCATTATTGAATATTTCCGGCGACAAGGGAGACATACCGTATTTTATACGACTCGGGATAAATCGGATGAAGGCGGTCTGCTGCTTGATGTAACAGACTGCCTTAAGGTGGAGAAACTGCTGGAGGCTGTCCGTCCCCAAGTTATTATTAACGCGGTAGGGGTTCTGAATCAGTTCGCAGAAAATGACAAAATAAATGCTTACCATATCAATGGTTTTCTCCCGCATCGCTTGCAGCGGATGGCTGACAGCCTGGGCGCAAGATTGATTCATATTAGTTCGGACTGCGTATTCCTCGGTTCACGAGGGGGATACCGGGAAGATGATGAGCCGGACGGAACCAGTGTCTATGCTTTAACGAAGGCTCTGGGTGAAGTGCGTTCGCCAGGTCATGTCACTATCCGTACTTCTATTATCGGTCCCGAAATTCGAAGCTCTGGAATTGGCTTGATGCATTGGTTCATGCAGAGGAAGGGAACCGTTCAGGGATATGTTAATGTGCTATGGAATGGTGTAACAACTCTGGAGTTGGCCAAAGCGATCGATTCTTTATTGGACTCTTCCGTATCAGGTCTGGTGCATCTGGCTTACCCGGAGAAGATTAGTAAATACGAGCTGCTCCTCCTCATGCAGGAAATCTGGAATATAACTGAAGTAAAGATTATACCAAGCGATACTCCGGTATTGGATCGAAGCATCATTTCTACCCGCACAGATTGGAAATATGAGGTTCCCCATTATCGCGAGATGCTGAAGGAGATGGAAATATGGATGAGACAGAAGTCCTCCGAGGCCGAGTAATCCTCATTACCGGCGCTTCTGGCTTTACCGGCAGACATGCTTGCGAATATTTCTCTGAGCTTGGGATGCAAGTTGCAGCAATTGTACGCGATATGGATCAAGTTGCCAAGGTGGATGCTATTCAGTATTATTCCTGTGATTTATTGGATCAGCCTCGTATAAGCGGCCTTATAAATAGAATTGCTCCCGACTATATTCTCCATCTTGGAGGGAAGAATTCGGTCTTCGAGTCATGGCATAAGCCCATAGTCTATATCCAGTCGAATTTAATGCCTACGCTATACCTGCTTGATGCGATGCGTGCTAAACCGGACTGCATCATGCTGGTCGTTGGCTCAAGAGTATCCGCAGATTTAACCATTCTTGACAAAGCGACCCATCCTTATGGCCTAAGCAAGAGTTTGCAAAAAGCGGTAGCCTTGTCCTGGAGAAAGTTATTTGATCAAAAAGTGATTTTGGCAGAGCCGTCAAATTTAATCGGTCCGGGAGTTTCCACAGGCTTCTGTACATTATTAGGCAGATATATAGTAGAGAGCGAATTGGGCAGACATCCGAGCCCTTTTCGCATCTCTTCTCGGGCTGACCGCCGCGATTTCCTGGATGTACGTGATGCCGTTCGCGCTTACGGGTATTTACTGGTGTCGGGGTCATTTGGCGAAGTCTATCCGGTGTGTTCCGGAACAGAACGGAGCTTGGAAGAGATTACAGATAAAATGCTGGAGGTTGCGGATCGGAGTGTCCCGCTGATATGGGGAGATAATCGGTCCTCGGAGGGATCCAGCCCCTCCGAGCGAGCAACATTGGTAGAAAGTCTCGGCTGGTATCCTAAGATCCCGCTTGCAAAGTCGCTTGGAGATGTTATTGAATATTTGCGCACTATGGAAGGGGAGATTCGATGAACCCTCTAGTTACGATTGTGATACCTTTCTATAATTGTTCCTATGTTAATCAGGCGATTGAGAGTGCCTTGCATCAAACTTACTCCAATATTGAGATTATTGTGGTAGACGACGGGTCAACCAGTCATCAGGAGCTGGTGGCCCCTTATATGCATCGGGTGCATTATTTGGGCAAAGCCAACGGGGGAACAGCAACCGCGCTTAACCATGGAATCCGCTATGCATCGGGCGATTATATTGCCTGGCTCAGCTCTGATGATCTGTTCACTCCTGATAAGATCAAAAAGCAGGTTCAGTTCATGATCAAGCATAAAGCCCTCATCTCACACACAAATTTCCATTATATCGACGATCTGGGGAGAATTACGCATGCTAATGTTGTTCCTAATAATATGTTCAACGATTTACAGGTGTTCTATCGTACCTTCCTGACTTCTAATCCAGTAAACGGCTGTACGGTCATGATACGCAGAGATGTATTTAGGCAGATTGGACTGTTTAATGAGTCACTTCGCTACACGCATGATTTGGACTTCTGGCAGCGTGTTGTTCTATCGGGAATTCGTTTCCCCTTCCTGAATGAGTCATTGACGATGTACCGCTGGCATGATGGGATGGGTACTCTTCGTTATACAGATGCTGTGCACATGGAATACAATCAAGTCCAAGGGCGGGCAAAAGCGGCTATCCAAAAGTTGATTCGCAGAAAAAAGGGTGCTAGATAGCACTCTTTTTTCTTTTATAAGTAAAATTCCTCCTAGCAAAATGCCTTTTTATTGTTTATGGAGAGTGTGTCCATACCAAATCGATCGCTCAGCATAGAATAGCATCAGAAAGGAGGGAAATCCCAATGTCAAATATTTTGCTAGATAGTCAGGTTTCTATGAACTCATCGGCAACGGGCTCGATTGCTGTACCACTAACTACAACACCAACAGTATTTGCAACCCTGGGTCTTGATGCTACTACCGCGGGACCTAACCTGGAGGTGCAATTCACATTTACAGCAACGGTTTCCATGCTGGTATCGCTTTTAATCACTCCGGTGGTGATTACGGTTGAACGTGTGGTCGGTGGTGTTCCTACTCCTATTTACAGTGTCACACAGGATATTCCGATCGTTACGGCTCTATCGAACTTCGTCATTACTGCTAACGGAGTAGACTACCTGCCACCTGCCGATTTTCTTGTCTATCAGGCTTCTATCAGTGTTCCAACTGGCCTGGGCATCGTCATCTTCCCGACACGTGTTGGTCCAGAGAGCATGATTGCTGCAGCATATTCCGATCTTCCAGTTTAAGAAGCAGAGATTAATAGGATATAAAACAAGGTTAGGCCTACAACAGGCGGGCGGTTCGCATTCACGGAATGCGGACCGCCTGATTTTATATAGGGATCTGCCTATAACTTGATAGATTTTCGGGCAGGGGTGCAAATGTCGTGACTTGCTGTCCCGTATTTCAATATATTGTACTATCCAGATTTTTTTTGGCAATCAATTAGCTCAGAACATACGATCTACAGGAGAGATTCGGCTGGGAACGGATCCTCGTCTGGGAAGGAGAGAATATGAAGATATTGCTGGCTACTTACTGGCTGATTCCTCATGTGGGCGGGGTATGGAAATATATGACCCAGCTCAAGGAATGGCTTGAAGCTAGAGGACATGAAGTGGATCTGTTAGGGAACAGTCCGGATTACTCCAAGTACCACGTGCTCAATCGCGGTTGGGAATTGCCAAAGGACCTCCTGCAGCCGTTGCTGAACGCCAAGCTGAATCCAGGGAGCGCACCGGCATTATTCGCGTCGCCCTTGATCGCGCATTATGAGATGGATCGTTATTATCTGGAGTTGGCCGCCGCTTATTTCGATCTTAACCAATATGACATTATCGATACGCAGGATATATTCGCAGCACGGGCGCTTAGCCGGGTGAAACCGCGCCATATTCCACTTGTTGCCCATGTACACGGGTCGGTGTCTGCCGAATTAAAACGATTTTTCCAGCTGAATCCCCAGGTCGGCGTTACGGAGAAGGACCCTGCCTGGAAGTATTTCGAATCGATTGAATTTTATGGGGCGCTGTCAGGGACACCTACTATTACAGCGAATCAATGGATGAAGAACTTGCTGGTGCATGAACTTGGTGTATCCAATCCGAATATTGAGGTCATCCAGTATGGAGTTGATGCCGGGGCCTTTTGGAATAAGATGAGCCAAGGTACAACCATCACGAAGCCCGCTGGTAAGAAGGTTATTATCTGCCCGGCCCGTCTCTCCTTTGTCAAAGGGGTGGATGTTCTAATATCTGCGCTTGGTATATTGAGAAGCTTACGTAACGATTGGGTATGCTGGATTGTTGGAGCCGGTGATAAAAGGGAGGAGCTTGAGCAGCAGGTGCGAGGTTTATCCCTTCAGAATGATTGCTTATTCTTCGGAGAACGGGAGGATGTGCCAGGGCTTTTAGCCCTTTCAGACATCTTTGTTCATTCCTGCATTCAGGACAATCAGCCTTTCTCTGTCATGGAGGCTCAGCTGGCAGGGGTTCCGGTATGCCTCTCCAACGCTTGCGGACTGCCTGAGATGGCTAAGCATGGCAGGACAGGACTCATTCATCCGGTCAAGGATCCGGTGGTTCTGTCAGAGCATCTGCAATTGTTGCTGCAGAATGAACCACTCCGTTTGAAGATAGCAAGGGAAGCGAAAAATTGGGCCAATTCACATTGGTCCATGGAAGTGATGATAAGCCGCTTACTCGGGGTTTACCACAAGGCTTTGAATCTGAATTACTAAGGGGAGGTTCATGATGAGCGATCGCTTTTTGGTCACCTCAGATTTATACAATCGAATATTCACCGTACAGGTTTCTCATCCGGAAGTAGAGGTGGATTATGTAACCTGGAACAGATTATTCACACTTCTTCCGCGCGAATATAAGCTTCCAGACCATGAGGTTCTATCTCTTCCTCTGAAGAGCAGCAGCTAAAAATAATAAGGATAAGGCCGATGGGCTGACTATTTTAGCGTGCCCATTGGCCTTATTTTGCGAATTATGATTCTAAGGTAATTCCGCTCAGGATTTGCGCCCATAACGAATTGTTGCCATTCCAGATTTCGCGGTCTGGAAGAGACAGAGAGCAAACCTTGCTCTGAGGACAATGATGATCAATGATCCCCTGAACAGGTGCATGGTTGACATGAAGCAAACGGAAATCACCAGCAACGATTCTGGAGAGTACGGAGGTCAGCGTTGGAATCTGCTGCAATGTACCACCGCTATGAACAAACAATATACGCTGGGATGTCGCTATTTTCTCGAGGAAGCGGTTTACTCTGCGATCGTATTTTGCTTTCACTTCAGAGTAAGCAAATAGCTGGGTCTCCGTATTGTTATGAGTGAAGAAGTCATGATTCAAATACAGTTGATAGAAGCTTTCCTCTACTAAAAAAAGCCGATCGCTCACTTTGGAGACGACCTTCAAATGACTGAGGTCCATGAATCCGGCGAATCGGTTCAATAGCAAGCGATTCAGATCGGATATTTGCGGAATGGCTAACCAATCCAGCGGTCCCGAATAGGGACGAAGCCCGTTTCTCTCCAGTTGAATGGCGGGAAGACAGTTATCGCCCAAGCTGAACACAGCTTGGTATTGTCCTTTTATTTCATGCAGCAGCATGTCAATGCCTCCTCTTGTATTTTCTATAATCTATTAAATGCTCCGCATATTTCATTGCTTGGACCTATGTATAACGACTTTAGAAATAGGTGGAGCAACATAGATGGATGACCTGTGCATTTTGATTCAGGAAGCATAGGATGATAGAAATCATAAAGATTGCTGGAGGGCACGATATGTCCATTTTACGATTGAATTCGGTTGAACATGGCACAATAGATTCTCGATTCATTCAAGGTTTTGACTTGGAGCTATCCAATCTGGGTAGCGAAGGATTTGAGATGCTAATTACGGTCTATACGCCGCAGGGCTTATTATATCGCGGGTTGTACCATTTAGCTCAGGGTGTTCATGTAATCATTCCGCGTATTACAACTCAATTCTCACCGTTTCAGTTGATCATGGTGACGAACATCAATAAGTATGACACCACAGCAGTGACCGTCAGGGCTTGGAATGGCGTGCACCCCGTAGCTATCTTTACGCAAGAGGAAGCTGTCAGAATTAATTAGGCGTCTGGAGGTGGATGCACTGAATATCCTGTTTGTATTTTACGTCCCGAGCGGGGGGATGGATTCGATTAATCGGCAGCGCTGTCGGGCATTGAGGCGATACGGAATCCAAGCGGATTGTCTGTATTACAATTGGGGGGCAGGGATGCAGAATCCCACTGATTTTCCTATTTATATTACAAGTGATGATTATGAGACGAAGCAAATATTGGACCGCGGCAACTATCAGACGATTATTGTAACCACGGATCATCAGTGCTTTGAACGCTTTCGCAGGTTGGGTTATACCGGGAAATTCATTCTCGAAATTCAAGGCTACGGGCCGAAAGAGACAGCGAGGCAGAAGCTGACCGAAGCTGTCCCCATCGTCAATACACATGCCTCCGCACTGTTGAATCCACGAACACCACATATAGCCGCTTTATTTAAGGAATTGTACCCTTATATTCCGCATTTTAATTTCAACAATTGCTTTGATTCCGAATTCTTTACTTATCAGCCGGTATATAGGCCGCTCCATCCGATTATGGCCTGGGTCGGAAGGATGGAGGATAATAAAAATTGGCGGGAATTTCTCGTGATCGGCCATCAGTTGTCTTATTATTATCCCGATTTAGAGCTGCTCATGTTCGAGGATATGAACCTTTCGGTTCCATCGGAACGCGAGCAATTTATCCAAATGCTCGCTCAGCTGAATTTGCATGGCCGGGTTCGCTTGCTCTCCAATGTACCGAATTCCGAAATGCGATATTATTTCTCTACAATCGGCGAGTCTGGCGGATTCCTGATCTCCACTTCTAAGGTGGAGGGGGCGCCCCAGTCCGTCCTGGAAGCGATGAGCTGCAGATGCCCTGTATTGGCTACGAACTCGGATGGTGTTGCCACATCGATTATTCATAATGTAACCGGCAAGAGCTATGCTCTTGGCTCCATTGGCCAGGCTGTTAAAGAAGCCAGAGATTTGATAGATAATCATACCGGAAGAGAAGCTATCCGGGAAAATGGCTACCGCCATATTTGTTCAGAATTCGGGATCGATCAGTACTGCAAAAATTTCATTCATATGCTGTACAGCATTTAATATAGGGAGGGAGCTTTGATGAAGAGAGGAGCCGCAAGGGGGGGGTTCCAGCCTTTCATTATTGGACCCCAGGAAGTTACATTGACTTCGATAGATGTCAGGGGAATCGTAATAGGTCAGCGGATACAGATCAAAATTGAAGTAGGCTGGGAGAAGCCCATTCATTGGGATACCGGAGAGATGGAAATTATCATTCGCAGGGATGCTCTGGATGGACCTGTGGTGTATTGGTCACAGGAGGCATGCTTTGAGAAATGCCTGCTGATCGAGACCTATTCGGAAGCGGCGACGCAAGCGAATCATAGCTACTATTTAGGCGTACGTTCCGAGGAATCCCGGGCGATTATGACTGGACCGTATTATCTATCAGCCCTAATATAGAAAGTGAAAGGCCGAACCCCTGAAGCGATATCAGGGATCGGCTTTTTTCATATGAAATTAAGAGGCTCCAGTTCCCGGAGGATTCGGATGGGGGGCCATGGCGCTGAGATAGGTTTTCTCCAGTCCTTGCCATAAGCTATGCGATGGCTGCCATTGCAGAAGCCGGGCGGACTTGGAGTTGGATAAGCAGCTATGCTTGATGTCTCCAGGTTTATCGGGGCGATGGGTCACTTGTATGGGCTGAGAATGTAGTATACCCAAAAGGCCGATCATTTCATTTAGAGAAGTACGTCTCGCTGTACTGGCATGAGCAATACCCCGATATTCACAATCGGCAGCTGCAATAATTGCACTTACGATGTCCTCAACGTAGATAAAATCACGTGTTTGCTCACCATCTCCATTGACAGTGAGCGGAAGCCCTTTTTTTAACTTATCCATAAAAATAGCGATTACACCGCCCTCTCCTTTGGGAGTTTGACCGGGCCCGTAGACATTAGCAAGACGAAGTATCGTGTAAGGAAGATCAAATAAGCGATCGAACAAGGCAATATATTGCTCCGCAGCCCATTTAGACAAGCCATAGAAAGAAATTGGCTTAGCTGGATCAGATTCAACGAGAAGCTCCCGGCTGTTCTCGCCGTAAACCCCTGATGTTGATGTAAATACCAGCTTGCCAACCTTGGCTTCCCGGCAAGCCTTCAAGATATTTAAGGTCCCATTCACATTGATATCCAGATCCGCTGCCGGATCGAGAACGGAGCGTTGAACATCGGCCTGAGCGGCCAAGTGCACCACAATTGAGGGGCGGATTGTCGCGATCAGATCTGCGGCATCCAACGAACGGATATCCAGCACATGCAGCTTGGCTTCCGAATGAACATGCTCAATATGACCTGTGCTAAGGTCGTCAATGACATGAACCTGATTCCCCAGGCCGATTAAGTGTCGTACCAGATGGGAACCAATAAATCCAGCTCCGCCTGTCACTACTACTTTCTTCAAGTTATTAGCCTCCCTTAAAATCCGCATAATATGTATCGTATGTGGGGGAGGAATTATTGGCGCCAGGCATGGGCAGTCGGTTAAGTTTACCTGAATTTCGTATGCGCGATAAGAGCATCCTAAGTTCTGTTCATCATAAAATTATATCGTTGGAGGATGACTATATGCGCAAAATCATTAGCTTATCGCTCTCCGCTGCTTTAATCGCCGGAATGGTGAGTATTACTGGTTGCGGTACGACAACGAAAAATAACAATGTTCGCACGCAGAGCTTACGCCAGACCGAGCATCGTTATGACGTGAATTCCATTAAGCCGGGAAATCGCATGTTCACACGCAGTGCCGGACACGGAACGACGCACCGCGTTCATTCTCTGAAATCCAGCCCCATATTAAGCAATAAAATATCCGGATTATCCGATGTACAGACCGCACATGTATTAGTATCGGATCGTGATGCTTATGTCGCGGTAACGATGCATAATCACAACGGGGTCAACCGTAGCTCCGACATCTCCGCCAAAGGTTTAGGCGCACCATTAAGTCCTTCAGGAATGATGGGGGGGACTAATATGAATGGTACTACAGGCAATTATGGTGCTTACGGTATGAATGGCACTTATGGAACCAATGGGCTGCATGGAGTTAATACGAACGGGCTTAATGGAACTCTTGGAAATCGAACCAATGGATTTGATGGAACCTATGGGAATCATGGAAACACCGGTATGGGGGGGACCCACGGAACATATAATTTCATGTCCAGCGGCACCCATCACGGGATAAGAAACAATACAATGAGTCCGTTCAGCACGAATGCCACGGGGGGCACGGGGAATGTAAGGGATTATATTCCACAGCAAGTTAAAGATGAAATTACGAACAAAATCAAGAAAACAGCCCCTCATATTCAGAATGTCTATATCTCTTCGGACCCTGACTTTGTAACAGGTGTGGGTGGATATACGACTAAATCACGTGACGGAGCAACCTTGAACGGTTATGTACGTGATTTTGAACGGATGGTGGAGCGAATCTTCCCGGGGCGTGCAGGAACGATGACGGGTCCTAACGGGTATACGCCAAGCGGTGTTAACGGATTATCCACCGATGGCTATCGCACGAATATGAACCGCTAAATTATAGATCCACGTAAAAAAGAGGCTCCCTATGGTATATAAGGAGCCTCTAACTTATTTTCTCTTATTCCTGAAATTGACGGCCTTTGATCCAGATTTGCTGCAGTTCCAGATCATGATCTACCAGCAACAGGTCGGCTTGTTTGCCGGTTTCAATGGTGCCGGTGATGTGGTCCATACGAAGCAATCTGGCCGGGTTCCCGCTGGCTGCCTCGGAAGCTCTCTCGATGGACAAACCGACTTCCAGTACAAGATAGCGGAAGCCGCGAATCATCGTAAGCGTACTGCCGGCGAGTGTTCCTTCGCTTTCCTTTAAAGTACATACATTGTCCTTAACAACCACGGGCAGGTCGCCCAGCATATAATCGCCATTCCCTAGTCCAGCTGCAGACATCGCATCGGTAATTAACAGCAAGTTATGATCTGTCTTCACGCTGGCCAGCAATTTAATGGCGGCTTTGTGCACATGAATACCGTCGGCGATAATCTCTGCGCTAATGGCTGGTGTGCTGAGAA
The DNA here is from genome assembly GCF_013393165.1 of Paenibacillus sp. 79R4. NCBI lineage: Bacteria > Bacillati > Bacillota > Bacilli > Caryophanales > Paenibacillaceae > Paenibacillus > Paenibacillus sp. 79R4. Next base: position 157,261 of record NZ_QJOT01000009.1, read on the forward strand.
TCGCACCCGCTGTGCCCGGCTTGCGATGATGCAGCGGAGTCATGGCATTGAACATATGAACGGAGTGGTTCAGGCCTACAGCTTGAGCAGACATAATGTCTTCATAGGTTGCGTCCGTATGACCTGCGGCAGCGGCGATTCCCTTCTTGCGCAAGAAACGGATAAGCTCATGTGAACCCTCGCGCTCCGGTGCGAACGTAACTTGCTTGATCAATCCGGGATATTGCTCTTCCCATTGCTCGATCCAATCTTTGTTTGGCGGAACGATATGGGCCGGATTCTGGGCGCCAGGCCATTTCGGGCTGATAAAGGGTCCTTCCAGATGGACACCGCCGAGCTGAGCATACGGCATATCCTTCTCCATATAGTTCTGCACTTCAGCTAATACCTCATCAAGAACTTCCTTCGGCATGGTCATCGTCGTGGCCAGCATAGTAGTTGTTCCTTGGCTCGCATGCAGCTTGGTGATCGCGTCTATACCCGCTTTACTTGGCTTAGAGAAGTCCTCCAACATGCCGCCATGTACGTGGACATCAATAAATCCGGGCAGAATGTATTTTCCGGCTGCATCGATGGTTTCCAATTGGGCCGCATCCAGTGGGGTGCCCGAGGTTGAGCCTACATAGGTAATAATCCCGTTCTCGACGGTAACAGCGCCGTCCTCGATGATCCCTTTCGGAGTAACGATTTTGCCGTTTACAATTTGAAAATTATAGTTGCTCATTATACAAGACTCCCTGCTTCTTGGTCTAGAATAACTACCACATTAGGATGAGTCTGCAAGAACGAGGCTGGGCATTTCGTCGTAATCGGTCCCTTGAGCGCCTTGGCGACGATCTCCGCCTTATCTTTCCCTTTAGCCATTAACAGAATTTGCTTCGCCTTCAGGATCGAGCCGATGCCCATCGTAATGGCATGGGTAGGTACGTCCTCGATGGAATCGAAGAAACGTGCGTTAGCCTGGCGTGTAAGTTCATCCAAGCTCACGACATGCGTCTGGCCTTGCAGATCTTCATCAGGCTCATTGAATCCGATATGACCGTTATGACCAAGGCCAAGCAATTGCAGATCAACCTGGCCTGCTTCGTCCAGCAGACGGTTGTACTCGTCGGCAGCTTGCTCCGCATTGCTGGAATTGCCAGAAGGAACGTGCGTGTTCTTCAGCGGAATATCAATATGGTTAAACAGCTTTTCGTTCATGAAACGTCTGTAGCTCTCCGGATGATCCTCAGGGAGCCCGATATATTCGTCCAGATTGTAGCTGCTGGCCAGCTTGAAGCTTACAACGCCTTCCTTGTAAAGCTCGATCAGTCTCTGGTACAGGCCTACCGGCGTGCTGCCTGTAGCCAAACCAAGCTTGGCCCTCGGGTTGGTCTGTACCAGGCTGGCGATGATGCCTGCACCTGTCTCATTAAACTGCTGCTCATTGTTAACTTTAATAATATTTATCATTATTAATAACCTCCTTGTCGTTTCCTATAGGTTTGAACATTTTGATAAGAATTTTCCAGCTTGGGAATGAAATCTTCGAATTCCGTACTTACCATGCCAGTGAACAGAATATCGATGACGTGCAGTTGGGCGATGCGGGATGCCATATCACCGCGCCGCATACCTTTCTCTAATGAAGAAGAGAATAAGGATACGTCGGCAAAGGAAGCGAGTTGATTGTTTCCGTATTGGGTCAGTGAGACTGTGGTGGCGCTGCTATCCTTAGCGCATCTGAGCGCATCGATGGTCTCCGGGGTCTCTCCGGAATAGGAGATAGCCAGGGCGACATCCTCTTCCCCTAGTGTGGAAGCAGAAGTGATCTGCATATGCGAATCCGAGAAAGCGGTACAGTTCTTGCCAATCCGAATTAACTTCTGGTAGAAATCCTGGGCGATGATGGACGATGTTGCAACCCCATACAGATCGATTCTCTTCGCTCTGCACAGTATTTGCACAGCCCGCTCAAGTTCATTCATATCAAGCAGCCTAGTCGTATCTGTAATGGAGGCTAGATGATTGGCTTCGATCGCCCTGACGATTTCCTGCAAGTCATTGCCAGCCTTCAAATCCTGATACTGATTGACATCTGTCTTCTGACCGAGTTCGCCAGCGAGCTTCATTTTAAAATCGGGAAATCCCTTGAAATGGAAAGTTTTACAAAAACGCGTTACGGTTGACGGGCTAATGCTGCAAGCGTAAGCGAGTTCGGTAATACCGAGATGAATGACGGAGGAAGGGGCCTGCAAAATATATTCTCCAAGCCTGCGCTCTTGGGGAGGTAAATTGTCCAGATTGCTGGAGAGCGCATGCAAGATTGGAGTGAGCATTGGAATCACCCTCTTTAATGTGAAATAATGATGAAAATTATTTTTGTTATTATTACTAAATGCGTGAAAATTATTTCGACCTCATCATAGTTCATTTTGCCGATAAAATCAAGTGATTACAGCACACCAGGCCGGAAATTATGACACATTCCTTGTATTTTCGACGCTCCCATAATACACTTGAAGCAGGCATTACGATTCGAAGAGGGGGATTAACATTGGATTCGAATCTTGATGAATATGTAGAGCGGCTAATGACTGGCTGGTCCAGAACTTTCAAGAGGATGCAGACTGAAATTATGCAGCACCGGGAGCTTGGATTAACAGGACCTCAGTTCCATATGCTTGCTTTGATTGCTCGAACTGATCCATGCAATGTCAGTTACTTGGCTGATGCACTGGAAGTTAAGCCTAGCGCGATTACTGTTATGGTTGACCGCCTCGTTCAGAGCGGATATGTGCAGCGCCGTCACGATGAGCAGGACCGCAGGTCAGTGCTTTTGTCGGTAACCGACAAGGGGGCCGAGGTATTTGCAGAGGCCGGGAGGAAGTCGAGGGAAGTGGTTCGACGTTATCTTCAGGACCTGGAGCCCCATGAGCTGGAGGTTTTGATTCAGGTAGTTGAGAAGCTAGGATCGGCTGGGCATTCTGATGTGTCTGTATGTAAAATGAAGTAATTTTCATGCAAATAGAAAACCGCCTTTGACGGAACCGTCAAAGAGCGGTTTTTTATTTGAGCAATTATGAAACAGAGGCGGTTTTAGGTGTGTCTGTACGCTTGCTTCTTGTGAGCTGCCAGATAATGAAGAGCAGTGCCACCAGCTGTGGAATCAGGGTCTCCCAAGTAGGATAGGCTCCAATCCAACCTGCTGAAGGAAGCCATGCCTGGCTGTGGGCCGGGAGTAATCCGGCAATTTGCAGAGAGTGGATGCTCTCTCCAAGGAAGCGGATAACCAGATAGTAGATTAGCAGAGTAGCGCAAAGCATAAATGGCCGGATCGGTAGCTTAATGCCGAAATAGATCAGGCAGAAGCCCAGAACGATCAGAACGATCAGTGCTCCCAGAATTCCAATAATCAGCTGATGCGGTTCAATAGAAGGGACCATGCCGATATAAAAAATCGCCGTCTCGGCTCCTTCCCGCAATATAGCCAAGGCGGATAGAAGGAATAGGGACCAGCGGCTACCGCGCTGAACCGCACCGCGGGTCCGCTCAGATAAATACTGATTCCAGGCCTTGACGTTGGATTTGCTGTGCAGCCACCAGCCAACCGTAAGCATCATAGCGACTGCGAATAGTCCTATGAAGCCTTCAATCATTTCTCTTGCGCCACCTGCGATGGCTTGCGAGATGGTATAGGTCAGAATGATAGCCAGAATCACCGAAATCAATAGTCCGGTTCCCGCTCCAGCCCAAACGGAGGTACGCAGTGCAGCATCCTTGGAGCGGTTCACAAAGGCCAGCAGGGCGGTTAACACCAGCAGAGCCTCAAAGCCTTCCCGAAGAAGAATTAACGCCGCATCCCAGGCGGTATAGGTTGAGCGTTCGGCCAGCGGCTGAAGATCCCGGATCATCGTCTCGATAATCTGCTCCGCTTTGTTGAGATTCGGCGGATTCGAGATCAGATAGCTCTGCGCCTCTGCCATACGGTTCTCAGTTGACGTGTACAGCTTGGCAGAAGAGACAGAGACCTCGCCTTCTACAGAAGGCCACTGCCGAATGAACTGGCTCATTTGCTCCGCTGCTTGTTCCGCATGATTGGCTGCAACAGCCTGTTTGGCTTTGTCGAGCAGCGGAAGAGTATCGGCCAAAGTGGTCTTATTTTGTGACGCAGCTGAATCCGTCAAGCTATCCAATTTGCCTTGGGTGTAATCCTGAAGCAGGCTATTCAGCGCAGTCAATTCTTTTGCGGCCTGCTCTGTTTTAACGGGAGTCGCTTGCAGCGCGATTCTGATTAAGCTCATTTGAGTCTCAATATCGCTGTATACGCTAAAGTTTCCTCCGCGGATCGGCCCTTCGAGCTTTTTCCATGTGTTCAGAATTTGCTTGTATTCAGCTTGTGCCTGCTCGACGGAACCTTGTTCCAGAGCAGATAATGTCTTTGCGCTCATCTCCAGCAGCTGGCCTGCGGATTCTTTGCCGTCCGGCTTCTCTGTCTCAGCAGAATAAGCCGAGGTATATTCGTTCACCTTCTTAGCCAATGAAGAGAGAGCCTGCTTGGCTTCGTCCTGATCCTGCGCTGCAATGGCCTGCTTCGCCGTTATTAATCCGTCTTCAATCTGCTTAGCAAGTTCGGGGGAAGCAGAGTGATCCAGAGCGTTCCAAATGCTGCTGAACTCGCTCAGCTCTGCAGCAGCCGTGTCCCAATTTGGGGTTCCTGCTTCGACAAGTGCGCCGCCAACTAGCGGGAGCAGCTTATTATAGGACGGGTTGGAAGCGTTCTCTGCGGCAGCCTCAGCCGCTGCTGCAGGAACAGACCCTAAGGCTGTCAGGATCAAGATAAACGCTATAAGAATTGCAGCCGGCTTAAGTTTTATAATAATTGAGCTTTCCTGTTTGATGTGTGGGAGTTCCATTGGACTCTCTACACCTCCTTATTAAATTAGAAGAGGTAGGTGAAACTCTCACTAGAAGAGTGTATCCCCGATATATCCGCTCTGGCGGACGCCGGGGAAACAAGCGAATAGGGCACTGCCAACATGGACGATATATTCGTTCAGCTTATCGCTGGCGGCCAGCTTTTGCTGCATCGCTATAAATTGTTTCTGGATATCCTTCTGATAACAGATGAAAAACAGGCCGGCGTCCAGCTGCCCTGTCTTCGCATCGATACCGCCGGTATAGGAATAGGCCCGGCGCAGCATTTGGATCTTGCCATCCATATGGGCAAGGCGGGAATGGGAATTAAGCGGAATAAGCGGCTTGCCTGAAGAATCCTTCGCTTCCAGATCAAGCGGATCGAATTCATCCCTGGACCCGATCGGAGCTCCGGAGTCGCGATAACGGCCGAAGGTCTGCTCTTGATCGCTTAAGGGGGAACGATCCCATATTTCGATCCGCATCCGGATACGACGTGCTACCATGTAGCTGCCGCCTTGCATCCAGTTCGCTACGTTGTCAGCGCCGGCCCATACGATCTCATTCATGGCTTGCCCATCCTGAGTATCCGGATTTCCGGTTCCATCCTTGAAGCCCAGCAAATTGCGCGGCGTACCTCCGCTTGGGTCAGCCGCAGAGCTGCGCTGGAAACCTTCCTGCATCCAGCGCATTACGGCGGTTCCACGCGCGATTCTGGCCAGATTGCGTACAGCATGGAAGGCCACTTGCATATCATCCGCACATACCTGAACACCGATATCGCCGCCGCACCACTCCGGCAGCAGAGCATCTCCGCGGAAGGAAGGGAGCTCATCGAATGAAGCAGGTTTCTTTGACGATAAGCCATAACGGCTATCAAAGAAGGAAGGGCCAACTCCAAAGGTGATTGTCAGCTTGGAAGTTGTTAGTCCCGCGGCTTCACCGGTATCCGAAGGGGGGAGATTCTGGTTATTATTAGCGTTGCCTAGCATCTGACCAGAGGTCATTAGGGAGGCGGATTCTGTCCACAACTGGAATAACTTTCGCACCTCAGACAGCGAATTCGTGGTCAAATCAAAGGATGCAAAGCATAGAAAGTTCTGCGCTGGGGTAATAATTCCGGCTTGATGTTGATCATAGAAGGGGATCTGTTCCATTGAAGCAATGCGATTGTGGTTTTGCCTGGAAGAGGGTGACAGCTTTTCTTTAGCCGCGAGCAGCCCGTAGCCGCCACCGCCTCCCAGAAGCAGACCGATCCCTCCGATACCTGCATATTTCAGCACCTCACGTCGGCTTATTTTCTTGGAGAAAAGGCCCTGTGTTTGGTCTTTTACGTCTTGATTAGCGCGAATGTTTGATGCATGTGAATCCACTTCTGGTTCATGGTTAGTCATACTTTTACACTCCCAGCAGAGTACCCATTTGGGACAGCGGCTCGGCTAAGGCATCGAGATTCTGGCTTAGCTTGCGCACATCCTGATCCTGCAGCTGCTCATAACTAACGTAGCCATCGCCTTGTTGAAAGGGTGCTAATTCCTGCTCAAGGGCTGAGAAGCGTTCACTGATATTTTTGCTCAGTTCGGCATCCTTGGCTTTGAGCTGGGGTTCCAGAAGTTCATATATTTTCTTGGCGCCCTCCACATTGGCGGCGAAATCGTAAAGGTCTGTATGAGAGTAACGCTCCTCTTCACCTGTAACCTTGGAAGTAGACACTTCGTTAAGCAGTTCTACGGCGCCGGTAACAAGCAGGGAGGCATCGATATCCACCGTTTCCACCTTGGCACGAAGCAGCTTGGCATCGCTTAACAATTGATCAGCGATATCCTCTTGTCCGGCTGTTGTGTTATTCTCCCACAAAGCTTGTTCCAGCTTGTGGAAGCCGCGCCACTCTGAGCTGTCTACGTCGCCGTCTCTGGCATCGATATTAGGATCAAGATCGCCCAGCGCTTCAGCAATCGGTTCGATTCGTTCATAATACATGCGTGCCGGGGCATAGAGAGACTTGGCAGTCTCGAGATCACCGTCTTTCATCGCAGCCGTAAATTTGGCTGTCTCAGTAACGAAGGCATCGCATTGCTGGATCACATATTCGCGGTATTGATCGATGGCTTGCTTGAAATCATCTTCATTCGAATTCGAAGCAGCCGCGGAATTAGCCGTGTTGTTTACGGTCGCCGCGTTATTGACCGAAGCTCCCTGGTTTGCATTCTTATCTCCGGCGTTGCATCCGGATAGCAGGAGAATTGCCGATATGGCTGCTGCTGGAAGCGCGTAATATATTTTCATGATCATAGACACCCCTTGGTATAAGTATCGAAAGTTAAATGAGTCTTATTGATAATGATTATCACTTTCGATTACATATATTAATAGGAAGGATTCCACCCGTCAATAGAAATTTTCGCGGCGGTTAAGGTCAGCGTTAATCTGCAGAATAGAGATGGTCTGGAAATAAAGCGCCTATTTTACTTCCTTACGGCACCAATAAACCGATCTCTTCATAAAATGTGTTGACTGTATCCCTTAACCTTGTAAACCACAAAACCCGAGCAAGGAGGGGTGACGCATATTGAAAAGTAGCGATCGTAACAGCAAATTTCTGTTAACTCATCGTGAACGGGAAGTTTTCGAACTCCTCGTGCAGGATAAAACGACACGCGACATTGCCGGCCAATTATTCATCAGTGAAAAGACCGTCCGAAACCATATCTCTAATGTCATGCAAAAGCTTAATGTCAAGGGTCGCGCGCAGGCGGTTGTTGAGCTGATCAAGCTTGGGGAGCTAAAAATCTGACGGTTTTACCAAGGGCGCAGAGAACATGGACCTTCCTTTTCCCTCCATAGCGGGAAGAAAGGGGAGGTTTTTTGTTTTATTTTATCTTCCTGGCCCATGCTGGGCGTACAAAAAAACAAGGCCATCGTTTCATCGACAGCCTTGCTCGTTATAGGACATTTCATTCTTGTCTTAGGCTTGCTTCACCGCGCCCATTCGCATGAACATCTTGATAATCTCGTTTATGATGAGCGGAAGCAAGGACAAACCAATGACTACTCCCCAATCAACGAGGGATAGATTGTGCACTTGGAATGCCGCCGCCAGGAATGGAATGCTGATCGAGGCAAACTGGAGAATCAGACCCGCCGCGACCGCGCCAACCAGAAACTTGTTGGATAACAAGCCGATCTGGAAAATTGATTTCGTGTCGCTCCGCTTGGAGAACGAGTAAAACAACTGCGATGCGGCAAGAACAACAAAGGCCATTGTCCGGGCATAAGTCATCGCCTCTTCGGAGATATTCGCCGAGTTCAGGCTAAAGCCATGCTCTCTTAATCCCAGGTAAAAGGCAACTAAAGTTAAAGCTCCGATCAGAACGCCGCCAAGAATGGCCCGGAATGCCGCACCACCGGCAAAAAAGCTTTCCTTGGGATCTCTCGGCTTTCGCTTCATCACATCCTTTTCGCCTGGATCCACACCCAGCGCGATAGCCGGCAGCGTATCTGTGACCAGGTTGACCCAGAGAATCTGCGTAGCCAATAGCGGCAGTGGCCAGAAGAACAAGATCGATGCCAGGATGGCAATGACCTCGCCGAAATTACAGGACAAGAGGAAAGTGACGGTCTTACGGATGTTCGAGTAGATATTTCGTCCTTCCCGGATCGCATGCACAATCGTGGTGAAGTTATCATCCGTCAGGATCATGTCGCTGGCGCCCTTCGACACGTCGGTTCCGGTGATTCCCATGGCAACGCCGATGTCGGCGTTCTTTAAGGAAGGAGCATCATTTACCCCGTCACCGGTCATCGATACCGTATTTCCTTGCGCTTTGTAAGCTTTCACGATCTTCACTTTGTGCTCTGGCGAGACGCGGGCAAAGACTCGAATATTTTTGATTTTTTGCGCAAATACCTCGTCAGAGAGCTCATCAATTTCTGCACCGGTCATGCTCTGGTCGATCGAATTGGCAATGCCGAGCTCCTTGGCAATGGCTACAGCTGTGTTCCGATGGTCTCCCGTAATCATCACAGCAGTAATACCGGCCGACTTCGCCTCTTGGATAGAGTCCTTCACTTCAAGTCTCGGCGGGTCAATCATGCCGACGAAGCCCAGGATCGTTAAATCTTGTTCCATCTCATCCGCTGACAGAAGCTGTTCCGTGTCTTTGTATGCTGCGCCAAGCACTCTCAAGGCATTATCCGACATTCCCTCGGCCGCTTTCACATATTGCTGCTTCAGCTCCTCGGTTAAGGGAACCACTTCCCCGCTTACAATGGCAGAGGTTGAAATATTCAGCAATTGATCGAGGGCTCCTTTAGTATGAACACGGTAGCCTGTTCTCGTCTTGTTTAATGTGGACATGAGCTTGCGGTCGGAGTCGAAAGGCTTTTCCGAGACTCTTTTGTACTCAGCCTCCAGCGATTTCTTCATAATTTGGTTCTGTTCACCGTAAATGACGAGGGCAACCTCGGTCGGATCTCCCGTGCTTTCTCCGTTCTCATGCGTCGCATCGGAACAGAGCACGAATGATTTAATTAACTCCACCGGAGGTTCATCACCGAGGGGAGTAGCGGTGTAGTACTTGACGACCGTCATTTTATTTTGCGTTAGCGTACCTGTCTTGTCGGAACAAATAATATTGACAGAGCCCAGCGTCTCTACAGCGGGAAGTTTCTTCACGATAGCGTTGATTCTGGACATTCTGGTTACGCCTAGTGCAAGCACAATCGCAACAATCGCCGGAAGGCCTTCCGGAATCGCTGCCACAGCCAAGCTGATGGCTGTCAGGAATAACTCAAATATATCGCGCTTCTGAATAAGACCGATAACGAAAATCAGCACGCATATGCCTATAGCGATGAAGCCCAGCATCTTGCCAAGCTCTTCAAGCTTCTTCTGCAACGGGGTCATCTCATGGATGTCTTCATCCAGAATCGTCGCGATTTTCCCCATTTCTGTGTTCATCCCTGTAGCTACGGCAATGCCTTCCCCTCTTCCATAGGTTACCAGGGTAGACATGAAGGCCATGTTGGACATATCCCCAATTGGAGTCTTGGGATCTTCGAACAGAGAAGCGGCATCCTTATCCGAAGGCAGGGACTCCCCAGTTAAAGCGGATTCCTCAATCTGCAAGTTGGCGCTCTCGAGCAGTCTGAGATCAGCCGGTATGTATCGACCCGCATCCAGTATCACAATGTCCCCGGGAACGATATCCTCGGAATTGATCTCCTTCACTTCTCCTTGACGGCGAACGAGCGACTTGGGCGTAGTCATTTGCTGAAGGGCCTCAATAGCCTTTTCCGCCTTGTGCTCCTGGAATACGCCGATCAGTGCATTGAGCAGAACAACAGCCAGAATAATGATGGCATCCACATATTCCCCTACGATAAGGGTTACTACCGCTGCGCCCAATAGCACATAAATGAGCATATCCTTTAACTGGGCCAGAAACAGAGCGAGCATGCTTTTTTTCGGTTTGCCCCTTAGTTTGTTTGGCCCGTGCTGCTCCAGCCTCGCGCTTACTTCTTCCTCTGAAAGCCCAACCGCCGGATTGACTTGCAGCTCCTTAAGCACTTCTTCCTGCGATTTTGAATGCCACATCCAAGAAACACCTCTTATTTTTGATAAAATGCAAGTTTGTGTTATCTACATTGTAACCTCATCGATCAGAAGTAATCGATTGGATTATTACTATATACGATCCAGCACGTAAATTTACTCAAACTCATTTCAGCAGGAAGCTCAGATGGGCTTTTATAGAAGCCTTCCAGCGTTGTGTCCAGCGTTATGCGTCCAATCATTATGCTGTGGAGCGGGCAGATCTACGGGCGCAATTCAGCGTCTGAGGGCATATCTCCGCCAAGATCCAGCTTGGGAAGTTAAATCTGACGGTTTAATCGAGGTCGCCGAGTTCTTGGACCTTCTTTTTCTTCCGGTTGGAAGAAAGACGGAGGTTTTTTGTGCAAAAAAAGACTATCCGCCCGTCATCCGTAAATGACCTGGCGGATAGCCTTTTTGCGATTACATCCCGCAGCTACAGGGATTTCAGATATTCAACGATGGTCAGCAGACCTTTGTCGAAGTTTTCAAGGTTGAAGTGCTCGTTTGGTGCATGCAGGTTCTCGTCAGGAAGACCAAAGCCCATCATGACAGCCGGAGCTTCAAGAACACGGGACAAGGTCTCTACGATCGGGATCGAGCCGCCGTCCTTGGTGAACAAAGCGCGCGTCCCATACACTTTCTCATAAGCGTCAGCAGCCTTTTGCAGCATTGGAATCTCCGGATCTATATTGAAGGCGTGAGCTTTTTCCATCTGCTTCACGACCAGCTTGGCGCCGGGCTGCACACGCTGTTGCAGGTGAACATCGATCTTATCGAGAATATCCTGCGGGTCTTGATCGCCAACCAGACGGCAAGTAATCTTGGCATGAGCTTCCTTCGGAATTACGGTTTTGCTGCCCTCGCCTTGGAAACCGCCGTATACCCCATTCAGCTCCAAGGTTGGACGAACACCGGTACGTTCTGCGAAGCTGTAGCCTTCTTCGCCATACAACGTCTCCAGGCCGAGACTTGCTGCAAGCTTGTTCTCATCCAGCCCGCGCTTGGAGATCTCCTCTCTCAATTCAACAGGCAGCTCAGGCGTGCCTTTATAGAAGCCTTCCACAGCCACGCGTCCTTTGTCGTCATGCAGGGAAGCAAGCAAAGCCACGAGCGCATGCAGCGCATTAGGAACTCCGCCGCCAAATGTACCGGAGTGCAGGTCCGTATTTGCCGTATGCACGCTAACTTCCAGGGAGCAAAGACCACGAAGTCCCGTGCAGATGGCCGGCTTGCCAGGCTCAAGCAGTGAAGTATCGGAGATGACCACGACGTCGGCTGCCAGTTTGTCCTGATTTTTCTCCAGGAAAATAGGAAGATTCGGGCTGCCAACCTCTTCTTCACCCTCGATGCAGAATTTGATATTTACAGGAAGCTCTTTCTCTTGCTTGAGGATCGCTTCTACAGCTTTGATATGTAGGAACATTTGTCCTTTGTCGTCGGTAGCGCCGCGAGCGTATAGCTTGCCGTCACGGATCGAAGGCTCGAATGGCGGCGTATCCCACAGATTGAGCGGGTCAACGGGCTGCACATCATAGTGCCCGTATACGAGTACCGTTGGCTTTCCAGGGGCGTGCAAATATTCGCCAGTTACGATAGGATGTCCAGCCGTAGGGTTAACCTCTACGTTCTCCATTCCCGCTTGACGAAGCGAGCCTGCAATCCATTCAGCCGCCTTCTGTACATCACCTTTATGATCAGACAGTGCCGAGATGCTAGCGATTTTCAACAGTTCCGTCAGCTCATCCAGATGAGTCTGGCGGTTATTTTGGAAATAATTTTGATAATCCATTTTTTCAGTTCCTCCCGAACGTGTTTTCCTTATCATTTTACTACTTTTTGAGCCAGAACAGAAATGATAGCTCGATCTTACATATTGATTGTTCACAAAAAGCAAATAAAAAAACAATATTTTATATTTCTTTAAGGTTAAAAAGGGACAAATCTGTTAAAGTCATAGAAGTGAAAGAGTTTCCAATTGAAGAAGGGAGTCACAAGCTGAATGGAAGACAAAGAGAAAGATCTTGAGCTAACAGGCAAGCAAGAGGACACGGCGGGCGAACCGGAGAATGATCATGAGGATTCGGCCGGACAAGCTGTTCCTGATAGCGAGGAAGCAAACTTGACAACAGAGTCCCATGCTTCGGCAGAGACTACAGAGAATAATCAGACAGATATAGAAGAACAACCGCAAGCGGACAACACAGATGAAGCGGACGGAGAAAATGTAGTGAAGGAAGGGCTGGCTGATGACCGCGATGAGCCTAAGCCTGTCGAGCATTATAGCTGGACGCCATCCCAGGAGCCTGAGAACAGCGGGAAGTCAGGCTCCAAGGTGTGGCCGATCGTATCGCTGGTGCTTGCTGTATTGCTGATCATCGTGCTTATTAAGCCGCCGTTTGCCAGCAATAAGGCCGAGGCGATCGCTACGGTCAATGGAGTTGAGATTTCCAAAGACACTCTGTTTGATGAATTGGCCGCCTCCGGGGGTGGAGAAGCAGCGCTTGACAACCTCATTAACCGTGAGCTGGTGAACCAGGAAGCGAAGAAGGCTAACGTTCAGATAACCGCTGCTGATATCGATAAAGAAATTGAAACTTACAAAGAGTCCTTCGGTTCAGAAGATGCGTTTAATCAAGCGCTCGCTTCTTCCGGGATGACATTGGATGAGTTCAAAGAGCGCCTTGATATGCAGCTCAAGCTGACGAAGCTGCTCGAGCCGAAAATTAATGTTACCGATGAACAAGTCAAAGAAACATTTGATCAGTACAAAGAATCCTTCAATACGCCGGAGGAAGTCCGTCTTTCCGTTATTCTTGTCGGAACAGAGGATGAAGCGAAGAGCATCATCAAGGAATTGAACGGTGGTGCGGATTTTGCTGAACTGGCGAAGAGCAAATCGTTGGATACAGCTACGAAGGATAGCGGCGGCGACACCGGATTTTTCGGCAAGGGCGAGAACGGTGAAGAAGCCGTTGAAGAGGCCGCTTTTAAATTAACCAAGGATGAGATCAGCACACCGATCAAGACGGATGACGGATACAAGGTCATCAAGCTGACGGATCGCAAAGAAGCACATACAGCTACTCTTGAGGAGAAGAAGGATGAGATTCGCAAGGGTCTTGTCTCTCAGCAAGTGTCGCAAATGTCTTCAACATGGCTTGATGAAGTACGTGGCAAGGCAACAATTACCAATAAGCTTGCCAATAGCGCAGATGCAGCTGGCGAAGATGATACAGCCGCAAAGTAGAGTATTAGATCCTCAGAGGGGGCATATTCATTATGTCCCCTCTATTTTTTTGCATATTATGTGATATTGGCTCTTATAATGCTACATCTCGCTTGAGTTCTAGACAGGATTCGGTACAATGGAGGGAAAACAAAGATCGGTATTGGAGCGGAGCTGTTAGAGAGGAGACAGACAGAAATGGCAGAATGGTATGAACAGAGCTTTGGTGAGGATTACTTGCTCGTATATAAGCATCGCGATTTTCAGGGTGCAAAACGTGAAGTACATAAAATGATCTCTTGGCTTGGGCTGCCTATGGGTGCCAAAATTCTGGACCTCTGCTGTGGAATGGGACGGCATGCGATGGCGCTTGAAGAAGCGGGGTATGAAGTGACCGGCGTTGATTTATCCGAGGTTCTGCTGCAGGAGGCAAGGAGAAATGATCCTGGCCAACGGGTTACCTGGATGCATGCAGATATGCGCAATTTGCCGCTGACAGGAGGTTTTGATGCGGTCGTTAACTTGTTCACTTCGTTTGGCTATTTCGATCAGGATGCCGAGCATATTAAGGTATTGAAGGAAGTGCGGAGAATGCTGAAGCCGGGTGGACAGTTCATTATAGATTTCCTGAACCCCGAATATACGAAGGCGCATCTGGTTCCTGAATCGGAACGAACCTACGATGGCCAGCTTATTAAAGAGCGTCGCGTAATTGAAGAGGGATATGTCAAAAAAAGAATCGAGATTATCGATCAAACACGCACCGCGGACTTCAAGGCACAGCCCAGACATTATCTGGAGAGAATCAAACTCTACACCCGGGAGGACTTTACGGCCATGATGGAGGAAGCCGGTTTGGAGCTGAAGGAGATCTATGGCAGCTATGACGAGGATTTCTTCGATCCGCTTGTCTCGCCCAGGATGATCATGGTGGGGGATGTATCATCATGAATTCACAGATTGAAGTATGGGCAGATTACAACCTTACCCGAATCCCCGTCCCGATGGCGCCTCCGCTGCGCTACGTCAATAGCTATATCCTCCATGGCGATGAGGGGGTAACGCTTATTGATCCCGGACCGCATACACCGGATGGGGAAGCCGCATGGGAAGCTATTCGAAGGGAATTGAAGCTTGCGCCACAGGACATCTGCTCGATCGTAATAACCCATCACCATCCGGATCATTATGGGTTAGCCGGTTATTTGCAGCAGTGGAGCGAGGCTCCCGTCTACCTGTCACGCCGTGCGCATGAAGAGACGCAGCGGATGTGGGGGCCGGAGAGTACCATGAATCAGGCTCTGACGGAACTGTATGAGGCTCATGGCATGCCAGCTGAATGGATTAGTCAGCTCCCGGCGCATATGGAGAGCTTCGTACCTCAGGTCAGTCCATCCGCAGAAGTTACCTATATTCATGAGGGGGATGAGTTTCTTATGGGAGGGCAGCGTTGGCGGGCTATCGAGAGCGCTGGACATGCGCCGGGGCATCTATCCTTTTATGATGTTCGGCGAGGTTTGATGCTGTGTGGAGATGCAGTTCTGCCGCAAATCTCCCCGAACGTAAGCCTGATGCCCGGAAGCGACCCACAGCCGTTGCAATCATTTATAAATTCACTAAGAAAGCTAGGGAAATATGAAGTCGCTCAAGCTTTTCCGGGGCATCGCCGCCCGTTTACACACTTTACTGAGCGGACCGCCATGTTAATCCAACATCACGAGGAACGCCTTGAGACAGTGCAAGCGTTGCTGGCGAAGCAGCCCATGAGCGGATTTGCGGTATGCAGCGCATTGTTCGGAACCGAGCTGGGAATTCATCAGATGCGATTTGCCATGTCAGAGGCGCTTGCTCATTTGATTGAACTGGTAAGACGAGGACAAGCTGTACAGATTTCCGGTGATCGTATAAGTAATGCTTCCTGCGGAGTAATCGAGACTTATTTATTCGCTGAAAAATAAACGAGGCTGCTGGTGAAATCCATCGATTCCACGAGCAGCCTCTTCTTTTCTCATTTATGGTCCTCTTCAATGAAATCCTCGCCATTATCACGCTCTCGTTCCGCTTGCTTGCGGTGGGCAATGCGGCTGCTGGCGGAAGCGGCGATGGCGCCAACGATATCGTCCAGGAAGGTATTGACCGGACCCAGCGATTTATCATTCAACCGCTCCAGAACCCCCGGCTTCAGCTTATCGACATAGCCATAATTGGTGAAGCCGATGCTGCCATAGACGTTGACGATAGAGAAAGCAAGGATTTCGTCCACTCCATACAAGCCCTCATCATTGGAGATCATATCCTGGAGCTCGGGAATCAAGGCTCCCTGTTCAGCAAGAATATCCAGTTGAATACCTGTCAGCACCGCGTTCTGAACCTCTCTCTTGGTCAGCACCTGCTCAACATTATGGATACATTCTTCCATCGTTAGATTCGGATAGTATTTCTGTTGGAGAAATAGAACCAATTCGGCAATTTCCTCCATCGTTACGCCGCGTTTATGCAGCCAGGCTTTGGTGGCGTCAGCGACTTTTTTACTGTTAAGACTATAAGGCGTTTTTGCTTTTGGTTGTTCCAAATTCATCACCTCTACTCCTTGATAGTTCCATCACACAATTGCATGATGCAGTATGTCCAGTTCCCGGAAAAATATAGTTATTTTTCGCAGGGAGGGCTCGTATATATAGTAATACAAACCTTAGTAAATTGTTAGGGAGGAACCCAGGTTATGAAATGGAACCGCCAGATTCGAAATTCGGCTATGGTCAGCGTGCTGGCCCTGCCGATCGTGTTATCAGGCTGCAGCATGTTTGGTACAGGCCCCTCATCGCAGATCGACCCTCCGCCTTCAGATATTGAAGCGCAAATGATGCAAGGAGCTGGCGACGGCCAGACAAGCCTTACGGCAGGAGGAGCAGTATCGACGGTATATTTGCAAAATGATCATGGTCTGCTCGCTCCGATCTCGCTGCATTTGCCGCAGGGAGAGGATGCTGCGGCGAAGACGAAAGCGGCGCTGGAAGCGCTAGTCAGCGAGGGCGCTTACGCCAAGCTGCTTCCCGCCGGCTTCAAGGGTGTGCTTCCGAAGGGTACGGAAGTGAAGGCGGTGACGCTGAAGCCGGAGGAGAAGCTGGCAGTCGTCGAGTTTAGCAAGGAATTCGCTAATTACCCTGCTGTGGATGAGCGGAAAATTGCCGAGGCGTTGACCTGGACCTTGATCGACAATCCCGAGATTCAAAATGTGCAGGTATGGATGGATGGTGCCAAGCTGAACGAAATGCCGGTGGGCGGCATGCCGCTGGACAGACCGCTGAATCGCTCGCTTGGAATCAACCTGCAGCTCGACAATGAGGTTAATCTGTCGCAATCCAGTCCGGTAACGATCTACTTCTCCGCAGCAACGCAGGATGGGACCGCTTATTTCGTTCCGGTCACCCGGTTTGTACCTTATGGCAGCGACTTGGTTGCTTCCGCTGTTGATGAACTGATCAAAGGCCCGCTCAAGGGGGATGGACTCGAGAATGTGTTGACCCAAAATACATCGTTTGATGGGGTTGAACGTTCTGACAACGGGGTAGTCACCGTATCGATCGAGGATGATATGTTTGATCCCGGGGAGAAGCTGCCAGTGCAAATGATGCAATCACTGGTTCTTACGGTAGCGGAGAATTCGGCACAGGACAAGGTCCGGATCTGGTTCAACGGGGAGAAAGAAGTATTCGCAACGGACAATCAGGACTATGGGCAGCCGGTACTGCGGCCGCAGGTAATCAACGATTTACCGCTATAAATGTCTGTTCAAAAAGGCCGGGTTTCGGCACCGGGAAGTTTGATTTGCAGGCAGGGCCTGAGGAACGGAGACTTTTAGAACAGCCTCTATAAAGTGTTAAATACTCGAAGCTTAGGAGGGCACCATACAGGTCCCTCCTTTATTTTGCAATATAGTTCAGGATCTAGTCTGGGGAGGAAGGATTCGCTTCGGATAATCGCCGGATAATTGGTTATGGTAAAGAATGGTCTGAAAATGGAGCTTTCCATAAATGAAGGCGAAAAGATGCTTTTATGTTTGTGTTTTGGTAGAATAGGGAAGCAAACAGACAGCATGAAAAATGTAGGAGGCAATTATGATGAGACCTAACGGACGTGAAGTGAATGAGCGGCGGCCAATGAAATTGACCGTAAACATAAATAAATACGCAGAGGGCTCTGTGTATATTGAGGTCGGTGATACGAAGGTAATCTGTACGGCGACTGTTGATGAGAAGGTTCCCATGTTCATGAAAGGGCAGGGCAAAGGCTGGATTACAGCGGAATATTCGATGCTGCCGAGGGCGACGCAGACCCGTAATCAGCGCGAATCGGCGCGCGGCAAGCTCAGCGGCCGAACGATGGAGATTCAGCGACTGATCGGTCGTTCACTGCGTTCGGTCGTCGATCTTCATGCCCTTGGAGAGCGCTCCGTTACGGTTGACTGCGATGTCATTCAAGCGGATGGCGGTACGCGGACCGCATCGATTACCGGTGCATTTGTCGCGATGGCATTTGCTATCAATAAGCTTGTACAGAAGCATAATCTGCCTGTGTTCCCGATTAAGGATTTCTTGGCTGCTGTCAGCGTCGGGATTGTCGGAGAGAATATGGTATTGGATCTTGAATATGAAGAGGATTCCAAAGCCAAGGTGGATATGAATGTAGTTATGACCGGACAAGGCCAATTTGTTGAAGTGCAGGGAACCGGGGAGGAGAGCCCGTTCTCACGGCGGGAGCTTGACCAGATGCTAGCTCTCGCGGAACAGGGGATCAATGAGATGGTAATGCAGCAGCAGGAAGTCCTGGGGCCCATTGCCTTCAAAATTCGCGGTGATGAGACTGGAGGACAAGCATAGTGGGCCTGGATGGGAATGTAATTATTGTGGCTACCCGTAATCAGGGCAAGGTTCGTGAATTTGCGCATGCGCTTGGATTTCTGAACAAGCCGGTGAAGAGTATGTACGATTTCCCCGATGTGCCGGAGGTCATTGAGGATGGAGAGACGTTTGCGGATAATGCGCGCAAGAAGGCCAAGGAGGTAGGCGACCGGCTTGGGCAGCCTGTACTCGCGGATGACTCCGGCTTGTGTGTGGATCAATTAAACGGAGAACCAGGCGTTTATTCCGCCCGCTATGCCGGGGAAGCGGCTTCGGATGAGGACAACAATGAGAAGCTGCTGAAGGCGCTGGAACGCATCCAGCAGGGTGAGGATACCGATCAGCCGCTGCTGAGCACGGCGAGGTTCGTCTGTCATCTGGCCTTATACGATCCGGCTACCGGTCAATGCATTGAGGCGGAAGGCTCCGTTGAGGGCTGGATTACGGCGGAGCGTGCAGGCTCGGGAGGCTTCGGCTATGATCCGCTGTTCTATCTGCCGGAGTACGAGAAGACGATGGCCGAATTGAGCATTGAAGAGAAGCAGGCGATCAGCCATCGCGGTGCCGCATTAAGACAATTGACGGAGAAGCTGGAACAGCGTTCACGTTAATATATAAATTGACGACGGGGCTTGATTCGAGAGAATATCTTCTTTCGGGTCAGGCTTTTTTGGTTTTGGAAGATTCTTTGATCCGGCCGAAAAGATTGTTGTGTCCTCAATAAATGAAATGAAGTTTGTCACAAAAAGTCGATTTTGTAATTTATTCCCCCTAAATGATATGAATTTATCCCTTCCGTTCTTATCTTTGAGGTCTCATGATTTAATATAACTCATATCACTTCTCAGATACTCTTATCTGCAATCCTCTTAAAGAAACAAAGAGAAGAGGCAATGAATGCAAAGCAGGATTTATGTAAGGAAGGGAGGCGAGGCGTTAATATACCGCCTATGGTAACCGCTTTCAATATGCTGGATTTTGAAAATGATGATACAAACGAGATCATGTGCAGCAGGCAAAGACATTATTCTTTTAAGCGTTATGTAGATCAGACTCTACAATACTTCCAAGAATAACACTTCACTTGAACAAGCACTTATTTTCAAAATTTAGTTAGAGGGGTGACCGGATTTGCTTTTTCGATTTCGTAAAAAGTTTATTAGGGCTGCAATTATTTTTTTAGCCCTCCTCTTGGCCTTTGGGCCATTGCTTGATTCCTCGCAAGTCGATGCTGCCGAGCAGGAACCTACGGATCAAATGATTGAAATTGTCCAGCTTGAAGAGCAAGAACCTTCCGAACCTGTAGTTGAAGAATTAACCCCATCTGAGAACGAAGCTGCAGATGCAGCGTCTGAATTAAGCAGTGATTCAGATTCCGAAGTGAAGTCGGGTCCAACAAATCTCGCGATCGAAGAGTTGTCCCATAACCAGGTCGTATTAAAGTGGGACTTCATCGAAGGCGAAGCTAATGATATCGATATCTGGAATGCTGATACCGGAAGCTATATCACTTGGGGAAACCTCTGGACCAGATCTATTCCGGGTCTTACACCGGAGACTACGTATAGAGTGTATATTACCTGGAATAAAGATAGGCCTTCGAAAGAGTACAAAAGCAATATTCTGGAATTCACAACCCTCCCCGATACGAGTGAATATAAGGATCCTCCTTTGACTCCGCCAAGTTATTTAAGAATAACCGATATAACGAATCAAGATGTAACTTTGAACTGGGGTGCCAGCCCTGAGGCAACGGGCTATGATCTGTATGTGAACGGAGCTTGGAAAACAGGGACCTGGGAGAATACAGCAACTTCCGTCACATATTCTCTAGGTGATCAGATTGAAGCAGGCACCAAGTTCACCTTCACTGTCGGGGCCCAGAAAGCGGGGGTTCTGCCGTCAGTGGACAGCAATGCGGTGACGATCAGCTGGGGGACGCTGGACTCTCCGCAGGATCTGCAAGTGATTACAGCGACTCGTCAGACCGTCTCCTTGGGATGGGCGCCCGTACCGGGAGCGACGTCTTATGATATCTATAGGGATGGCGCCTTCCTGGGCAGCAGCGAGGTTAATCGTTATGTTGCCCGCGGTCTTGTGGAAGGAAAGTCCTACTCTTTTGCCGTGGTGGCCAAAAATAAGCTGTGGGAATCGCCTATGAGCGCTGCGACAACAGCCGTACCAGGCAGTGATTATACTTTAGTGAGCTATTATATGGCCTGGTCTGTATATGAGAGAGAGTATGATCCGGAAGATGTTGATGTATCAAGGATGACTCATATCAACTATGCTTTTGCAGATCTCTGCTGGAAAAAGTCCGGCTCCGGGGGCGCTGAATGTCAGAACGAAGATATTCCCCTCCAGCAGGACTATGTTTTTGACGGTGAGATTATTGTAGGTGATACCGAGGTTGACCTGGATAATTTCGCTAAATTTAGAGCTATCCGAGATGAGCACCCGACTCTGAAGCTGATGGCCTCTGTTGGAGGTTGGTCTTGGTCGAAGAACTTCTCTAATATGGCTGCAGATGAAATTACACGCCGCACGTTTGCCAACTCAGTAGTGAAGTTCCTGAGAGAATATCAGCTGGATGGAATTGATATTGACTGGGAGTACCCGGTTGAAGGGGGAGAAGAATCGAACTCCAGAAGGCCGGAAGACAAGCAAAATTTCACTCTGATGATGTCCGCAGTACGGGAGGCGCTGGATGCGGCCGGGTCTGAGGACGGAAAGTATTATCTGCTGTCCATGGCCTCGGGCCAAGGCGATAACTTTGTTATCAATGCTGATTTTGCCAATTCGGCGGCTTATCTCGATTACATCAACATCATGACCTATGACTACGGCGGCAGCTGGCAGACGATGGCGAACCATAATGCACCGCTGTATTATGACAAGAAACTGCCTGGCTCAAGCGCTCCAAGAAATAATGTACAGGGCGGGCTGCTGGGTCACTTGAACGGCGGTGTGCCGAATTATAAGCTGGTTGTGGGTATTCCTTTTTATGGAAAGGGTTGGGAAGGATGTCCTGCCAACGGTGAATATCAGACTTGCACCAAGTCTTCAACCTCCTTCGGCAGCTGGGAGACGGGAATCTTTGATTATTCCGATCTGGACAGAAATTACGTAAATAAGAATGGCTATGTCCGTTATTGGAATGATGCAGCCAAGGTGGCCTATCTGTACAATCCGGAGAAGCAGATTTTTATTACCTACAATGATGAGAACACCATGTTATATACCGCCTCACTGGTAAAATCGCTCGATATCGCCGGTACGATGAACTGGGATATTAGCGGGGACCGGGACAATAAGCTGGTTAAGGTGTTGAACGAGGCCTTGTCGCTTGAGGGCAAGGTCAATGATCGGGAACTGTCAGCACCCAAGCTGCCGACAGTCGTATCTAAAACCACAAAGTTGGTACAGGTAAAATGGGATGCCGTAGAAGGGGCAACTGCCTATGAGATTTATGTAGATCATCAATTCACAGGTTATTCCGAAACAACAAGCTATACGGTAGGGGGATTAACACCTGCTACCCAATATCAAATTCTTGTTCTGGCGATCGATCGGGATGGCGAGAAGTTCAATAAAGTTTCCGCAGCATCGGAGATTCTGAATGTGAAGACAGATACGGATTCGGGCTCGACCTCTCCATCCGGAGGCGGTTCCAGTTCCGGGGGAGGAACGGCACCCGCACCTCAACCGGAATCCAAAGACAAGGGAGCACTACCGATGAAAGTCGTTAAGGAAGGCGAGAAAGCTATCGTCACTCTTCCCGTTGCAGATACGGTAAAATCGATTAAAAATGCACAGACGACCTCCTTCAAGCTCATTCTTGAGCAAGGATTAAAGCAGGCGGAAATTACCTTGCCGCAAGAGGTGACCGCGGCGCTTGCCGAACTCGACGATTCCAATCTAACCGTCGTCTTGAATGGAATGGAATTCAGCCTCCCAGCGTCCATGTTCCCTAGCGGGACTTCAATTAAGTTGACGTTAGGTGCGATTGATCCTGCGTTAGAGGGAGCATTGCAGGCGCTGCTGGCTGGTAAGAAAACCTATGGTCAGCCTTTTGAGCTCAAGCTAGAGAGTTTATCTGCGGATGGCAAGACAACCGAACCGCTCTCCTTCGGCAATATTTATGTGAGCGGTAAAGTAAGCTTCAATGCAGCGGGCGTAGATACCGGACGCATCGCCGGGGTGGCCTATATACCGGGCAAGGATCATTTGCATGCCGTACCGGCCTTGTTCGGAAAAAATGCCGATTTGATTACGGCTGAGCTGAAATTAAATGCTAACGGAATTTTCACACTGATCGATCATGGGGGCTCCGGCTTCCAAGACAATCTGGACTGGGCTGCTCAAGATATTTCAGCGGCTGTCACGAAGATGATCGCTTCCGGAGATTCGGCTGATCAGTTCGGGGCGAAGCGCAGTATTACGCGTGCCGAAGTGATCGCCATGATTGTCAGAGGGCTGGGGCTTATCCCACAAGAGAACAGTACAGCGCCTTATGCTGACGTAAGTCTGGATTCCTTATTCGCTGAGGAAATTGCTGCAGCGAAGCAGGCAGGCCTGGTCCAGGGGAGATCCGCAGACCGCTTTGATCCGGATGCGGCGATTACCCGTCAGGAACTGGCGGTAATGCTGGCTAATGCGATGAAATACGCTGGTCAGAGCAGTACAGCTAATGTCTCTGTGCTGGCAGGCTTTAAGGATAGCCAAGAGATCGCAGCCTATGCGCAGAGCTCGATGGCCCTGATGGTAGAGCAGAACATTATGAAGGGAGTCTCTGCAACCTCCTTGTCACCTGGTACGAATGTAACGAAAGCACAAATGGCCGTAACAGTCATGAGAATGCTTCGGTCGCTTGGCTTATCGAATTAGTTGAGTATTTTTATAAGAGAGGGACTGTCCGTCCGGCTAAGTTCATGATGAACTCGGCCGGGGACAGTCCCTCTTGAATTTCTTCTCCTTGATTAACGGATGGTGACACGGTAATGCGAGAGCCAGTAATTCACTTGTGTCAGATAGGCGAATAGCTGAGGTCCGGACATCAGCTGGCCGAACCAGGGTAGATTGCTGGACGCTTCTGGCGAGGCGGCGATGGAACGTATTTTATCCGCGTCGATCAGAGGAAGAATCGGCGATGCCGGATTATCGAGAATGTCGAGCATTTGTCCTTTTACTTTGGCTAGATAGTCGGGATGATGCGTCTTTGGATAGGGGCTTTTTTTACGGTAGAGAACGTCCTCGGGAAGAAGGCCTTCAAGCGCTTTGCGCAGAATGCCCTTCTCGCGGCCGCCAACGGTCTTAATCTCCCATGGAATATTCCAGACATATTGGACGAGGCGATGGTCACAGAAGGGAACGCGAACCTCAAGTCCGGCCCCCATGCTCATCCGATCCTTGCGGTCCAGCAGCGTGGGCATGAAGCGGGTAATGTTGAGATATGACATCCGTCTCATCCGGGCTTGGTCTTCAGTTTCCCCGTTTAAATAGGGGACTTCCGCCACGGCCTGGCTGTATCTGTCCGCAACATACTGCTCGGGGCGAATCCAGTCTCTAATTTCAGGGGACAGCAGGCTTGCGCGGAGCTCAGTGGCTACTGACCAAGGGAAGGTGCCGGACTCCAGCAATTCCTTACGATGGAACCAAGGGTATCCGCCGAACACCTCGTCGGCCGCTTCGCCGGAAATCGCAACGGTCGCTCCTTTTTTGATCTCTCTGCAAAATAACAACAGCGAGGCATCGACGTCGGCCATGCCAGGCAGATCGCGAGCCAAAGTAGAGTCCGTCAGGGCGTCAACCAGCTCCGGAGTATCAAAGGTAATCCAGTGATGCTCAGTTCCAAGCTCCTCTACCATTCGCTTGATCCAGGGGGCGTCCGCTCCGGGCTGGAAGCTGTGAGCCTTGAAATATTGGTCATTCCCTTCGTAATCCACCGAATACGTATGCATCTGTCCCTGGCCGCTTCTGCGGTAATAATCGACGGCTAACGCAGTCAGGGCGCTGGAGTCAAGCCCTCCTGACAGGAGGGTGCAGACGGGCACATCGGAGATGAGCTGCCGATCCATTGTGTCCTGCAGCAGCGTGCGGACATGAGCAGCCGTCTCCTCTATGCTGTGTTCATGAGCCTGTGCTTCAAGCTTCCAATACGAGAAGCGGCGCAGTCCCGAGCGGTTGAAGATCATAACCTGTCCGGGCAGCAGTTCCTGGATGTTGCGGTAAACCCCGTGTCCCGGCGTTCGGGCCGGACCGATAACGAATATTTCCGCCAACCCTTCAGGGCCGACCGAGGCCTCGACCTTCGGGTGCTGGAGCACGGCTTTGGGTTCGGAACCGAACACCAGAGTACCGCCTGCTTCGCTATAGAAGAGAGGTTTCACACCGAGGCGATCCCGGGCAAATAATATTTGCTCGCGTACACTATCCCATATGGCAAAAGCAAATATTCCGTTAAGGCGTTCTACCGCATCGGGTCCCCACTCGATATAAGCCTGGAGCAGAACTTCGGTGTCGCAGTTGGTCCTGAAATGGCGTCCGCGTTGCCGCAATTCTTCCTTTAGCTCCGGGGCGTTATAAATTTCACCGTTATATACAATAGTAAAGACCGCCTGTTCCTCCTGGAGGGTCATCGGTTGAGCTCCGTTCTCCGGGTCCATAACACTGAGGCGGCGATGACCGAAGGCGCAGGGACCTGAAATCCATGTGCCTTGTGCATCAGGGCCCCTTGCCTCAAGGCAGGAGGTCATGGATAGAACCAGATCCAGCTCTCCGCTCAGATCCCGGTTCCATTCGATAAAGCCGGTAATTCCGCACATATGTGGTTTCTCCTCTCTATGATGGCTTCCGTTCCCGTTCGTTAAACCGGGCGAAAAGTAATAACACATTATGCCGGAAGGAGGCATAAAATGTCTGTCCCTTACGGAAAACTATGACTAAAATAGATGACCAGGCTTGAAGGGAGCGGAATAAATGGAGAAAAAAACATATTATGTGTCCGTACACGGGCGTTCGGTACTTGATGACCCGCAGGCAACCTCTTATGAATGGGTGATTCAGGCTACGCCGGAGGAGGTTGATGCGATCAGTCATATGCTGGAGCTGCTTGGAGAGAAGGAGGAGAGTACCTTCCTCGCTTATACCTACCCATGGCCGGACAGCCCGGAGGATACGGTGAATAGCAGCTATCAGAGCGTGCTGGACGATTTGTACCGCGAGATTTGCCGTCTTGGCACGGAGGAGACAAGGCAGCTGCTGAGTCGCATAGGATATGAGAATTAAGGAGTCGGGAGGATAAGAATGAAATGTATTATATAAAAGAGGCCAAGGTTACCCGGTTAACAGAAATAGAGGGAGTGGTATGTGCGGAAATCGCAGTGAGTCCCGGTGCGGTAGATGACCCCGAGCTGCTGGTGTATGTATCTCGTTCTGTTGGGAATGGCAGTGAGGCGCAATATGAGATCATCAGAATGCTGTGGAGCGATGCGGGAATGGAGACCGATTGGTTCAACAATGATCTGCATCAGGCATACGGTGTCATTGCTGAGGAGCAGTTCGGGGATGAGGGATGGCCCGAGCCCGCGGTTCAGCGGGAGCAGTTCAAGCAGTTATTGCTTGAATATTCAGGGGTCACCGAAAGCTTGAAAGAGAAGTTTTCTTCCTCCTCAAAATCCCATAAAATGTAATTTAACGTCAAATAAAACCTCTTGAAAAATAAGCCAAATGCGATATAATAAATATCGCATTCTTTTTTGTCCCAGTAGCTCAGCAGGATAGAGCAACGGCCTTCTAAGCCGTCGGTCAGGGGTTCGAATCCCTTCTGGGACGTAGATGTAAAGAGCTCTCCATTATGGAGAGCTCTTTTTTGCGTCCTGTGGGATGGAGAACCCCATGGGTGTACGTTGAAGTGAACCCATTTGCGGACGTGTGAAAGGGAGGGGCAGTCTCGCGCCGTGGAGCGAATCCCCGACAGGGGCGTAGCCTCCGAAGGCCAGTTTATCAGCGTAAGCGCCTGATCGGTCCGCCCATGTCTTGAGCGGATTACTCGGGCATGATTGACAGGCTGATAAGTACGACCACGCTAGTATTAGAATTCCTGCCCCCTGTGCCTTAGGTTAGGGGAGAATACCGGACCGCTTTCGTTCGCCTAGAGAGCTAGATCGTTGGAGGCGTCCAGCCTTTTGCCTATATGCTTTGTTAGCACTAATCGGGACATATTTTTATTTTTTTCCCATCCCTCTGTTTGCCGTTTGCGGGCATCTCCTTTTCAGCATTCTTTGGGTGAGAGTCTCTGGGGGGCGTACGTATTCCCCTAAAATCGTTCTCACTCTTTTTTTGTGCATGGTGTGTGGCTCGTGGGCACGATTATGGCTGTCAAACATATAGGTTATCCAGTTGAACAAAAGTTTGCTCTTTCGGCGCTCTTTACCTAAATCAAGGTTTTTTTGTATTTATGAGGAAGTCGAATCAGTGAATAGGTGTTTACAAAGCTGAGGTACACAACTATAATTGAAGAAAATAACCTTTATTTATTTTATAAAAGGAGATTATATCCTAAAATTAAAGAAGTATTGAAATCCAATCCAAGATAAAGAAAAAATCGGTATAAGGAGAGTTGTACTATGCTGCATTCCATCATTCAATCTCTTAAGGGGGGGCTTATTGTGTCCTGTCAGGCCCTTGAGGGCGAGCCTTTCTATGGTAGCGACTATATGGCACGTTTTGCTATAGCGGCAGAAATGGGCAAAGCGGTAGGAATTAGAGCGAACACGCCACAGGATATCAGGGCCATCAAGCAGGTGAGTCATTTACCTCTAATCGGCCTATGGAAGCAAGATTACAGCGGTTCTGACGTTTACATAACCCCTACGTTGCAAGAGATCGAAGGTGTGATCGCGGCCGGAGCAGATATTGTAGCTATGGATGCAACCTTGCGCCCCAGACCAGGAGGTATGAATCTAGCGGAGATCGTGGAAAAGATCAGGGAGAAACATCAGGTTTTATTAATGGCAGATGTATCCACCGTTGCCGAAGGGGAAGAGGCGGAAAAATTAGGGTTCGATCTCATCTCCACCACTTTGTCTGGTTATACGGACTATAGCCCGCAGGGTGAAGAACCGGATATTCAGTTGGTTGCAGATCTCAGCCGGAAAGTCGGCATTCCTGTGTTAGCTGAGGGAAAGATTTATACTCCTGGGCAGGCATCACAGTGTATCCAAGCAGGGGCTTACGCCGTAGTCATTGGTGGCGCTATTACCAGACCACAATTAATTACAAAGAAATTCACCGATGCTATACGATAATAATAGGTCTTATTAATTTAAACCATTGATATATTATGCACAGCGGGGTTTGCACCATTCAACATTGTATGATGAACCGATAGAGATGGAGGCTGAACGAATGCGGCATACAGAAGAAGTGGCCATCGGTTTGGATATTGGCGGTACGAACATTAAATCAGGAATTGTAAATGCCCGGGGAGAGGTTCTCCATCACTTAAGCCTTCCGACGAAGGCGCATGAAGGCGGAGAGGCATTATTAAGCCGAATTGCTGAAATTACGAAAGAAATGGCGCTTTATTCCGACAGCAGGGGTTGGAAGGTAGCGGGTGTTGGCATTGGCACAGCGGGACAAGTTAATAGGCGTACAGGCGTCGTTATGGGGGCCACAGCCAATTTGCCGGGATGGTCCGGAATGGAGCTTGGCAATCGGCTGCAATCTCTATCCGGCTTGTCCGTAATGGTCGATAATGATGCGAACGCGATGGCTTTCGGGGAAGCATGGGTAGGATCGGGGAGAGGCTGGAAGGATTTCATCTGCATTACCTTGGGTACAGGTATAGGAGGCTGTCTGATTATCGATCATCGGCCATATCCGGGGCGCGACGGGTTTGCCGGAGAGATAGGACATCATGTTATTAGCATTGATGGCTATCCGTGTAATTGTGGCAGAACGGGCTGCTGGGAGCAATATGCTTCTGCAACAGGCTTGATGAGATTGGTGAAGGAGGCCGGGCCGGAAATGGCGGAGATCCATAAGCCGGAAAGGGTATTCGCCTTGGCGCAGAGCGGGAGCGAAGCAGCCATGCACGTTCTTGAGCAGTATACGCGTTATATTGCGGCAGGGTTAGCCAATATGGTCCATATCTTTAATCCGGAAGGAATCGTCATTGGAGGGGCCATTACCGGTCAAGGAGACTTCTTGCTGAAGCCCGTCCGTGATCAGCTATCGCTGCAATTGCTCCCCGTGTTCAGGGAGAGAGCAGAGGAGATTGAAGTTGTTGCGGCATCTTTGGGGGATCATGGCGGAGTCGTTGGAGCTGTCGCAGGTTATTTTATTTAAAATCATACAAAGAATCAAAAAGCTCTCCCAATAGCGGAGAGCTTTTTCTGTATCTGACAATTAGGCATTGATCCCGCGCTGATGCACCTGTCCTTTGGAAGAACGACTGCGATATAAGCTGGGGAGCCGGAACAATACCAGAATATAAAATTCAACAAGGGCGATACCTGCGATCGCATCGGCAAGGACATGCTGCTTGATAAGCAGGGTAGAAGCGATAATGATCAAGGACATGCCGCTGATAAGAAGCGTATTTACACGGTTGCGAGCCGGACTGGTCCAGATCAACCGCATCACCATATAACTGGAGAAGCAATGAATGCTTGGAAAGCAGTTAAACGGCAAATCACGATTATAGATATATTTTACAATTAGACTGAACGGGTCATTTCCGGTGATGGTTGGCCGGGGCACCGTAGTCTGAAACATTAAGTAAATGACGTAACATGATAAGGCCGAGATCGTGTACAGCAGCAAGGAGCGGTAATACGACTTACGGTCTTTGAAGAAGAAATAAACAATACATACATAGATAAAAAATATCCAGATTCCATAAGGAAGCGCAAAATACTTAACGAATGGAGTCGCCTGATCAAATGAGGTGCCAAGGTAGTAGACCTGCGCTTTCGGGCGATTTACAAGTTTGTACAGAGCGCCAAGCACTGGAAAAATCAGCATGAGCAACAAAGGCAGCCAGCCTCTCCATTTCTCTGGAAGCCGCTCAATCAACTTATTCACATCATCAAAGCCTTTCTGTGGGATAGTATGCTTAGAAAGCATGCTACCTATTGTACATCGGTCCGTTACTTACTTCAACCTTTTTATTAGGATATTATTGTAAAAACAACCAAAAGGCCCCTGGATCATCCAGAGGCCTAACCTTGTATAAATATGGAGCGGGTGAAGGGAATCGAACCCTCGCCTCAAGCTTGGGAAGCTGGCATTCTACCATTGAACTACACCCGCATTCAGCATTATTTATTATAATCCTATGCAGCGGGAAGATCAAGGGGGAAGCTCAGCTTATTGCTCCAGCAGTTGCTCAATATCAGATCGGATCGCCTCAGGCTCGGTGCGGGCGCTGTACTGCTTCATTATATTGCCGCTGCGGTCGATCAAAAATTTTACGAAATTCCATTCGATGTCTCCAGTACGGTAAGGCTCGGGTGTATGCTCCACAAGGTATTGATAGAGGGGATGCGCATGCTCGCCTTTTACATCAATCTTGCTGAATAACGGGAAGGTCACCTGATAATTAGTCTCGCAGAAAGATTTAATTTCTTCTTCTGTACCGGGTTCTTGTCCAGCAAATTGATTGCAGGGAAATCCCAGAACAGCAAAGCCTCTTTCCGCGTATTCCGTGTATAGCTCCTGCAGCCCCTGATAATGGGGGGTCAGGCCGCAGCCGCTTGCCGTATTGACGATCAACAGCACCTTTCCCCGATAAGGCTCCAGGGTTGTGATTTCGCCGGAAATGGTTCGTACCTCATAATCGTATATGCTCATGATCGCGCCTCCTATATTTTCATCTTATTGTCAGTTTAACCCAATACAGCTGAGAATGCCAAAATGATATAGGAGGCGGACAGGTTAGGAGGAGCAGCTGACTGCGATCATGGCAAGGCCGATCAAAGACAGCAAAATGCCGCCAATGCGCTGAGTTACAAGTGCAGCTTGGCTGGGAGCATGATCTCTATACCTCCATCCGTAAGACAGATACCAGGCCGAGCCCGGAAAGAGAGCGGACATGGCCCCCAGAGCGATACATAGGACTGCGATTATCCAATTCATTTCTTCTCCACCTTTGCGGTGTTGTAAATAGGCGCTATTGCTACATCATATTCACCGTCCTTTGGATGTTCGCTTCCAAAAGCGATTATTTTCAGATATGGAAGAAGGCATCTGCGTGTCCGCGTATAATGCGCCATGTAAATGGACCTTGCCAGCCCTTAATCTTGAATAAGCCGGAGAAATCATAGAGAATAGTAGGAGATGTAAATTGATGAGGGAGTGGAATAGTGGAACGTATATCGATTCTGGTGGCCGATGACGAGGTAGAGATTGCCGATCTGATCTCGATTCATCTGGAGAAGGAAGGCTACCATGTCATCACAGCCTATAATGGACTGGAAGCGATGCAGGTCATTCAGTCGCAGCCGATCGATCTGCTCATATTGGATATCATGATGCCGAAGCTGGACGGCTATGAGGTAACGCGCCAGGTACGCGAACAATACAACATGCCGATCATCTTTTTAAGTGCGAAGACATCCGATTTCGATAAGGTGCACGGTCTGGTGATCGGAGCCGATGATTATATGACGAAGCCGTTTACACCAATCGAATTGGTGGCCCGTGCTAACGCGCAGCTGCGCAGATACACGAAGCTGAACCAGCCCCGGGTAGAGCAATCTGCCGTGCTTGAATTCGGTGGGCTAGTGATCTCTGTCGACCGCCGAACTATAACCCTATATGGCGAGGATATCGTCGTCACACCGAAGGAATTTGATATTTTGTATTTACTGGCCAGTCACCCGAAAAAGGTATTCAGCGTGGAAAATATTTTTGAACAGGTATGGGGCGAGGCCTATTTTGAGGGCAGTAATACAGTTATGGTTCATATTCGTACCCTGCGGAAGAAGCTGATGGAAGATAAGCAAAAAGACAAGTGGATCAAAACGGTATGGGGGGTAGGGTATTCATTCAATGGCTAGAATCAAACGCAGTTTCCGTTCTAAGATGCTGATGTTGTTTGCGGCCAGCATGGGGTTGTCTGGAGCCATCACCTATACCATCTATAAGATTCTGCAAATTTATTATCGCAATAACGTACGGCTTGAGGATTCCATGGCCTATTATCGTAAATGGATCCGGAGCATCGGTGATGTCAACTTTTTCCTGATCCTTTTTATACCGCTTTCCATTCTATTTTTTTATTTGCTCTCAAGACCATATTCGATCTACTTCAGACAAATTTCCGAGGGGATCAATCATCTTGCCCGTGGCGATTTCAAACAGCGCGTCCAGATTTCAACCCAAGATGAATTAGGAGCTATTGCGGAGGACATTAATTTAGCCAGTGAGCAGCTTAGACAAGCCGTTGAAAGAGGGGATTTCACGGAGAGCAGCAAGGATCAGCTGGTCGTCAACCTGGCGCATGATTTGCGTACACCGCTCACATCGGTCCTGGGATATCTCGATTTAATCTTGAAGGAAGAGCAGTTAACACAGGAGCAGGTCAGGCATTACTTAATGATTGCTTTTACCAAATCCCAACGTCTGGAGAAGCTGATTGACGAGCTGTTCGAAATCACGCGGATGAACTACGGGATGCTGAGGCTTAAGAAGACGCCGATCAATATTAATGAACTGCTGATTCAGCTAAGTGAGGAATTGTATCCCGTCTTTGAGAAGAATGATTTAACGGTCCGGCTAAATATTGCTACACCGCTTGCTATGATTGGGGATGGAGATTTGCTGGCTCGCGTATTTGAGAATCTCCTGACCAATGCAAGCCGATACGGAACGGACGGCCAGTACGTAGATATTAACGGTTATATAGAGAGCGAAGATACGATTATCGTCCAAATTGTAAATTACGGGGATATAATCCCTGCTGAAGATATGCCGCATCTCTTTGATATGTTCTTTCATGGAGATAAAGCCCGCTCGCACCAAGAGGACAGCAAAGGACTTGGCTTATTTATCGCCAGAAATATCGTGGACCAGCATCAGGGAACGATTACTGCGGAGAGCAGCTTGACTAGAACCGTGTTTGAGGTGCGCTTGCCGCTAGAGAGTAAAGCGATTGAATAACTTCGGATATGCGGAAAATTTAAGAAATATTTTAAGAATACCCTAATCTTTATTTTATAAGTTCCTTCTATTCTTAATGGGCAAGCAGATTTCAAGGAGGAAGCCAGAGAATGAAGAAGAGGGTATTTGTTGTACTATTCATGCTAGGGTTATGCTATCTACTCATTAAAATAGAGCCGGTCTTGAAAGATAATGTGAAGATCCAAAGTCTTAGACAAACGTATAATTCTGATTCGTCCCAGCATCTTGTGTCTCAGACCACGAGTCAAATACAAGTTGAAAGAAGCCAAATATATCAAGGAAATCTGCTTCTGGTTAATAGGCAATTTGCAGTCCGAAAGGAAAGTGTCAGAACAGATATTGTTAATTTATTCGATTCCCCTGACTTGATGCAGGGTTTCGGGGTGTATGATCGCAACATTCGTCTGTCCGAAGAAGTGGCAAAGAGGTTTGTGGATATGGTCGCGGCTGCGTCTAAGGATGGAGTTAACCATTTTCTGATCAGCAGTGGCTATCGCGATTTCGAGCAGCAGGACGTATTATATGAAGAAATGGGTTCGGAGTTTGCCTTGCCCGCGGGGAATAGTGAGCATAATTTAGGATTATCACTGGATGTTGGATCGACTCAATCGAAGATGTCCGAGGCCGCTGAGGGACGATGGATTGAGAAGAACGCTTGGAAATACGGATTCATTTTGCGTTATCCGAAGGACAAGATCGATATTACCGGTATCGAATATGAGCCGTGGCATATTCGTTATGTTGGCCTGCCTCATAGCGCTATTATGTATGAAAAGGGCCTTGTATTGGAGGAGTATATCAGCTTCTTGCAGGAGGAAGGAAGGATCTCCGCCGAGGTCGATGGCAAAAAGTATACGATAACCTACTATCCGGAGTCCCATAACAAGACGGTTGAACTTCCAGGGAGTAAGCAGTATGAGCTCTCCGGCGATAATGAGGGCGGACTTATTATGACGGTGCACGAGTAATGATTGTAAATTGAAATTATTTAAAATAAACAATTAAAAGTTAAACTTCCTCCATTATTTCCACACATTTTCTGGGTAAAGTAACATTTATCAGGATATCCAGAGTGGAGGATTGGAAGGATGAAAAATAAATTGAAAATCGGGTTGGCGATTGGAGCGATCAGCATCGTGGCGGTGGGCTGTGCCAAGTTTGAGGCTACGGAAACTGCCAGCCAGCCTGTGGCCAGTCTGTCAACTTCAACTAGGGCAACGCCGGTTGTCGGCGGCAAGGAGTACACGATTACAGCAAAAGCCAGCCATCTGCAGGTGTCCGCAGATAAAACTCTGCCGGTATGGACGTTTAACAATTCTGTGCCGGGTCCACAAATCCGTGTGAAGGTCGGTGACAACGTCAAGATTAAGCTGCAGAATGAACTCGAGGAGCCCGTCTCTATTCATTGGCACGGTTATCCTGTACCGAATGGAATGGATGGAATCCCTGGGGTCACACAAGATGCAGTTGTACCGGGCAAAACCTTTACCTATGAGTTCAAGGCCACGATCCCGGGCACGTATTGGTACCACTCCCATCAGGACAGCGTTAATCAATTGGATCGAGGACTCTACGGCTCGTTCATTGTGGAGGGGCCAGACGAAGCTTACGACCGTGACTATACACTTGTACTGGATGAGTGGATGGGCGCTGACGGCATGGAGCCGGGTAGCCAACATGCAAACCACGCGAATAACGGCGGGATGGAAGGCATGGATCATGGAAGCATGGATATGGGCGATATGGAAGGCATGGATCACAGTCAAATGGATATGGGGGACATGCGTGGAATGGGGCATGACATGAGCATGTATGATCTCTATACCATCAACGGCAAGACAGGTGACGCGATTGATAAACTGACAGTCAAACAGGGCGAGAGGGTTCGAATTCGCTTGATCAATGCCGGTTATCTGACACATACGATGCATCTGCACGGCCATGAGTTTAAGATTGTCGCCTCTGATGGACAACCTGTGAACAGCCCAGCGGTGATTACCGATCAAGGAATTGCAATTGCTCCGGGTGAGAGATATGACCTTGAATTTACTGCGAACAATCCGGGGAACTGGCTGCTGGAGGAGCACGGTAATGAAGCTCGAATGTTGAATATGAGAGCGGTCATCGCTTATGAGGGCGCGGAGAATAAGCAGACAGACGCCTCTAATGCCTCAGAGGAATTGCCTCAATTCGATCTGCTTAAGTACGGTAAACAAGCGGAGACTCGCTTCTCTCTGGATCAATCCTTTGATCAGGAGGTTTTACTGAAGTTAAATACGGAGATGAAGGATGGCGAGATGGTCTATACCATTAATGGCAAAGTATTTCCTGATACTGACCCGATCCGGGTCGATAGAGGGGGGAAGGTCAAGGTCACTTTTATCAACCAATCCTCAAAAGACGATCATCCGATGCATTTGCATGGCCACTTCTTTCAAGTGCTTAGCAAAAATGGGCAGCCGCTTGAAGGAGCTCCCGTGATCAAGGATACTTTAAATGTGAAGCCGGGCGAGAAATATGTAGTTGCCTTTGAGGCGGATAACCCAGGGGACTGGATGTTCCACTGTCATGATCTGCACCATGCTTCGGCGGGAATGATGACTGATCTGAAGTATAACGGTTATCAGAGCGGATACACACCTGATCCGAATGTAGATAATAAACCGGAATAAAGCAATATGATCTGAATGGATGGAACGCCGCTTGTGCTTGAGGTACGAGCGGTTTTTTTGTCTTTGCAGGAGGCTATAAATTCGCACTGTAGGTTGAGGGACGTTTCTTAAACGTGCTTTAATAGGAATAAGAAGAATATGAGACGATCTTGTACTGAGAAAGAAAGGAGGAGGAGCTGGATGGCCGCGCTTGAATTTGACCCTCGTGATTATTCCGTCAGCTTTCAAGCGGAGAACATTCATCTACTGGCAAAAGAGTATGCGCTGCTGCAGTTTCTGTACCGGAATCGCGGTCAGCTCTTCAGCCGGGAACAGCTGCTCGATCAGGTGTGGCCGATGGAATATCCGGGGGAACGCACCGTGGATGATCATGTATACCGGCTCCGTAAAAAACTGAAGGCATGGAGTGGGAAGGTGCAGCTCCATACGGTTCGAGGGCTGGGATACCGGCTTACGCTTGAAGAATCGCCGGGACTTGCAGTCCCCTCCTTGACAGATAACGGAGTTAAGCAGCAGATTGGACAACTGCTCGACACTTATCTCAGACTGGGGCAGAGCCAATCGATGCAGGCCCTTGTCAATCAGCAGGAAATGCTTGGCGTGAGTATCGATCCCATGCACCAAATGTTCCTGAAGTTTGTTCGGGCAGATCTGGACTGGTTCCTGGCGAGCGACGTTGAAGACTGTGGAAAACTATATTGGCTGTTGAATTTTTATTGTGTTTTTTACCTCGAACCGGAAAAATGCTTGGATTATTATGAACGGACCATTGATTTAGAGATATTGCCATTTGAAATGCATCGGGAGCTGAAAATACTAAATATTCTTGGCCTATATGCCAGAAACGGACGGGTCGAAGAGGATCTGCGGCGTGTGCAGGAGGCATATCGCGCTGTAGAAGAAGAAAATGGCGAACTGGATATTTTCAAAATTCATATTGCAACATCGGAGATGCAAATTCATTTGCACGCAGGCCATATCGCCGAGGCGGAACGCTGCTCATCGCAGATTGAAGAAATGCTGGTGCAGACCCCTTATTTGCGGGAAATCGGAGCTTACTACAGCTTGAAAGGCAGATTGCTGCTTCTTCAGGATCGGCGCCAAGAGGCCGTAGCCGCCTTGGAGTACGGTCTGAAAGCGGCTGAGACCGCGCATAATATCCCGTTGCTTATCGGGGTGGTCGTAGGCATGCATCATTTTTTACAGACGACATATACGGATGCCAAACTGCTTAAGGTATTCCAAGCCCGATATGATGAATTGGGAAGGACCTATAAACTCACAGTACATAAGCGACCCATCGAGCAGATGATCGAACGGATATTGGATGCTGTCTGATATTCCTCTGATATTTCTCCGTTAGAGTGGATTTAAATCTTGATAGCGGAGGAATTATACATGTCTACAGCAACATCTGTCTCAATCGGCTCGCAGGCCTCTGTCTGGCGCAATCGCATCTTTACAAAAATGTACTCGGCTTATGCTATTTCATCCTTTGGCGACTGGTTTGATGCCTTTGCCATTGAGATTCTGGTCGCATTCCGCTGGCGCGCTGATCCGCTCATGATCGCTCTGATCCCGGTAATGCTCGCGCTTCCTGGAATTCTGTTCGGTTCATTTGCCGGCGTCATCGCTGACCGGTGGAAGAAGGTTAATCTCATGATGCTGGCCGATGCAGCCGAGGCGCTGCTTACCATATCGCTGCTCTTTGCCCCCGGTATGTACTGGCTGCTGCCTTTGCTTGCACTTCGGGCCACCATGGGAGTGTTCCGTGTTCCTGCGCATCAGGCGTTAACGCGACAGGTTGTCAGAGAGGATCAACTGCTCAAGGCGACTTCGTACAATGGGCTTGTCAATCAATTCTCCAAAATTATCGGCCCGCTTCTTGGGGCGGTAGCCTTGACGGTGATCTCACCGCAATTATGCATTCTGGTGAATGCTGTGACGCGCTTAGTCTCTTGTATACTGCTGTTCACATTGCGGCATATCGACCAAAACGATCAGGCCGAGAAGTACGAGAAAGCTGAAAAAACAGGGTCTAATGAAGGGGATAAGCCAGGATTTATCTCATTATGGAAGCAGGGTTGGGCGGCGATCGTCAAGACCCGGGCTCTTTATAGCAGCTTTATTGTGAATCTGCTTATCATGCTGATCATTCTGATGGTTGATTTTCAATTTCCAACATTGTACCGGGAGATTGCTCCCTATAACGAATCCCTGCTGGGCTGGGTGCTGGCAGCTACCGGAGTTGGAGCGTTTATTACCATTTTGCTGCTGAACCGACTTGGCAAAGTGAGCTATGGGCTTGGCATCGGAGGAGGGGCTGCACTGATCGGGGGTGCCCTTGGAAGCATGGGGCTGCTGACCGCAGGCTCGCAGGAGATATGGAGTATTATACTGGGTTTTGTAATTGGTATCGGCAACGGGCTTTGTATCGTAACTTATAATTATCTGCTGCAGAAGGAAACACCTGAGGGCATGACCGGCCGGATTTTTGGCATTCAAAACATGTCCACCAGCACACTGATGATCGGTGCGCCTTTAATCGGCGGTTTATTGATTCGCAACATGGGAGTCAGCAGTGTGTTTTTCTGGTTAGGGCTGGTGATCCTCCTCATCGGCATTATAAGTTTGGCTATGCGGCGGGTTTTGTGGCCAGTAGAGCTTCAGTCCGTCCAGCGGCAGGAGATAGGCGAGGTATCCGGTTAACCGGGGTTCAAAGAGGATGAATCGCTCTGAATAAAGCCTGCTTTAAGAGGAGTCAGTCTGGTCATTCAATGTTTAACGGAAACGCGGATTGTTGCTCGGTCCGTTAACAGCGGCCATTGAATCTGACGAAATTACAGAACGCTATCTCGTCAGTAACAGTATGAACTTGAATTTATCATAATCTCGGATCGCTGTGCAGAATGTTTTTTCGCCAAAACCAGTGGCAATATGAATCTAACGAAACTACAGAACGCTATCTCGTCAGTAACAGCAGAAGCCTGAATTTACTATAACCCCAGATCGCCACGCAAAATGCTATTCCGTCAAAACCAGTGTCAATTGAATCTAACGAAACTACAGAACGCTATTTCGTCAGTAACAGCAGAAGCCTGAATTTACTATAACCCCAGATCGCCACGCAGAATGTTATTCCGTCAAAACAGTGGCAATGGATTCTAACGAAACTACAGAACGCTATTTCGTCAGTAACAGCAACAATTTGAAATTACCATAACCGCAGATCGCCATGCAGAATGTTATTCCGTCAAAACAGCGGCAATGGATTCTAACGAAACTACAGAACGCTATTTCCCTCAAAACAGCAGCAATCTAGATCTAACGAAACTACAGATTGTTATTTAAGAGAAATCCCGTCTCAAACCCCCAATTTGACCTAAATAACGATCCCCAGTTTCGTTAAAATTTTTTTGGGCCCAATTTAGGGGAAATAGCGATATAGTGTTTCGTTAGAGTAGTGTTTCGGCTGGATTTGCCAATGATTCACCAGTGATCCATCAATGATCAACCTCTCTGCGCTACAAGGCCAATCGGTCTTGCAGCGTTTTTCCGTCAGTAACGTTAACATAGCCGTAGATTGCTGTGCAGAATGAAAACCAGCGGCAATATGAATCTAACGAAACTACAGAACGCTATTTCCCTCAAAACAGCAGCAATTTAGATCTAACGAAACTACAGAGCGTTATTTAAGAGAAATCCCGTCTCAGACCCCCGATTTGACCTAAATAACGATCCCCAGTTTCGTTAAAGTTTTTTGGGGCTCAATTTAGGGGAAATAGCGATATGGTGTTTCGTTAGAGTCGTGTTTCGGCTGGATTTGCCAATGATTCACCAATGATCCATCAATGATCAACCTATCTGCGCTGCAGGGCCAATCGGTCCTGCGGCGTTTTTCCGTCAGTAACGTTAACATAGCCGTAGATTGCTGTGCAGAATGAAAACCAGCGGCAATATGAATCTAACGAAACTACAGAACGCTATTTCCCTCAAAACAGCAGCAATCTAGATCTAACGAAACTACAGAGCGTTATTTAAGAGAAATCCCGTCTCAAACCCCCAATTTGACCTAAATAACGATCCCCAGTTTCGTTAAATTTTTTATCGGCTCCATTTAGGGGAAATAGCGATATGGTGTTTCGTTAGAGTCGTGTTTCGGCTGGATTTGCCAATGATTCACCAATGATTCACCAATGATCCATCAATGATCAACCTCTCTGCGCTGCAGGGCCAATCGGTCCTGCGGCGTTTTTCTTTCCGCACCGCGCGCAGCTCCCAGCGCGCGGTGCTTCGCTGCATGACGGCGTCGGTTGACCACATGTTATGAACAACGATTGGGCGTGCAAAAAAACACCTTAAAAAATCACCAGACCACAGCATATGACACCATGCAGTGTCGCCCTTCTCGGCAGTACTATTAAGAAAAGCCAGAAAGGAGGCAAAGAAGACTAGTGATGCATAACAAAATGGACACAGCGGCAAGATTGCCCGCGGGCATGGCGCCCAGACCAGGCAAGGAAGGCAGCACATGGCGCTTGATATGGAAGTATAAGGCGCTTTATCTGATTTCCATTCCCAGCATCCTTTATTTTCTGATCTTCAAATATATTCCGCTGGGCGGCTCAATCATTGCATTCCAGGAATATAACATTTTCAAAGGCTTCGGCGGCAGCGAGTGGGTGGGGTTTGCTCATTTTGCCGAAATGTTCAGGCATTATGATTTTTTGCGGATTTTAAAAAATACGGTGCTGATCGGGTTATATGATCTCGTTTTTGCTTTTCCCGCACCGATTATTTTGGCGCTCCTGCTTAATGAGCTGCGGCTGGTGATGTTCAAACGAGTGGTACAAACCGTGGTATATATGCCGCATTTTCTCTCTTGGGTAGTCATCGCCGGTATGTCAGTAGCGATTTTATCGCCGGCAACGGGAATTTTAAATCAGCTGCTGGGCTGGTTTGGTCTCGATCCTCTATATTTTCTCGGAGACAATAAATATATCCGCGGCGTCCTTATCGGATCCGGAGTTTGGCGCGATACCGGCTATGGCACCATTCTATATTTAGCAGCCTTGGCGGGGATCAATCCGGAACTGTATGAAGCAGCGCAGATCGACGGGGCCAACCGCTGGAAGCAAACGCTAAGAATTACCCTGCCAGCACTGCTGCCGACAATCATGATTTTATTTTTGCTTCATATCGGGAAATTTCTCGACTTCGGGTTTGAACGGGTATGGGTGTTCCTGAATGCGCTGAATACCGAAAGTGGGGAAATTCTGGATACTTATATTTACCGGGCGGGGCTTCTATCGCAGCAGTATAGCTATACGACAGCAGTGGGCATTTTCAAGTCGCTTGTGGGACTGACGCTGGTAATGACCGGGAACTTCTTCAGCCGGAAAACGACGGGCGAGAGCCTGTATTGATAGGGAGGGAGAACAGAATGCATCCGAAATTGTCAACAAGCTATAAACTATTCAATATATTGAATATCCTGTTCTTGACTCTGATCGGGCTGATGATGTTTCTGCCGTTTCTGAATGTCCTCGCCCAGTCGTTCAGCTCATCCAGCGCCATTACCGAGGGGAAGGTCAGCTTCTGGCCAATAGAGTTCACCCTGATCAATTACGATTATGTATTCAATGATGCCTCAATCTGGCGGGCGTTTGGAGTATCGGTGTTCGTGACTATAGTTGGTACGATGATCAATCTGATCGCCACAGCGACGCTGGCTTATCCGGTATCGCGGCAGGAATATGTGGGCCGAAGGGTGATTGTACTCATGGTCCTGGTGACGATGATATTCAGCGCACCGTTGATTCCGAACTTCCTGCTAATCAAAAATCTACATTTAATGAATACGCCATGGGCATTAATTCTTCCCGGCGCGATCAGCGCCTTTAACTTCTTCGTCATGCATTCTTTCTTCAAGCAGCTGCCGCCGGAAATTATCGACTCCGCACGAATCGACGGCTGCGGCGAGCTGGGCATCATGATCCGCATGGTGACGCCGTTGTCCAAGCCGGTGATGGCTTCGCTTGGCATCTTCTATGCGGTCAGCCATTGGAATGCTTATATGGGGGCGCTCTACTATATTGATCAGCCCAAATGGTGGCCGCTGCAGGTCAAGCTGAAGCGGATGTTCGAGACGGATGACATCAGCATTGATCCGGGAGCCTCGCAATTCAGCGACCTGGCCCATACCTCGCCTGAGGGAATCAAGATGGCCACGATCATTATCGCGACGCTGCCGATCATTATGATCTACCCATTTTTGCAAAGGCATTTTGTGAAAGGGCTTACAATAGGAGCGGTAAAAGCATGATTTGTGCTGGACTTTATAAACTCTCATTTTCTATAATCTTAAAAAATGACAGGTAAACATGAAGTAGCAACCTCACGCTTGCTAGAATTTTAAGGATACAATTTTCTTACAAAATGAAGCTACCCGCAAATGTAAATTCAATTATCGGGAAAGAGGGGATCGGTTTGAAGAAGTGGGCAAGCTTGATGTTAACCTGTATGTTCGCCATCAGCTTATTGGCAGGATGCGGGGGGAAAGAGGAAGCGAAGGAGCAGGCTCCGGGAACTGCCGAGCAGCAGGGCGAATCGGGGGAAGCGGTGACGAAATTCTCAATATCGCTGCGGACGCTTAATTTCGGGTATGTGGAGCAATCGCCGGACATCAATGCGGATAAATGGGTGAAACGGCTGGAGGAGCTAACCAATACC
The DNA here is from genome assembly GCF_013393165.1 of Paenibacillus sp. 79R4. NCBI lineage: Bacteria > Bacillati > Bacillota > Bacilli > Caryophanales > Paenibacillaceae > Paenibacillus > Paenibacillus sp. 79R4. The sequence goes on from NZ_QJOT01000009.1 coordinate 199,471, forward strand.
GATATGGACATCCGCCTCGTGCCGCATAAGGAATATGAGCAGAAGATGGCGCAGATGTTCGCCACCAATGATATTCCGGACGTAGTGCAGGGTGGGGGCGGCACGACCGGGAAAGAAATGGCCGGCTCTGTGGAGGCGGGGGTTTTTATGCCGCTGGACGATCTTCTGAAGGAGTACGGTCCGAATCTGCTTAAGAAAATTCCGCAAGAAGCATGGAATCGGATGAGCTATCAAGGTAAAATCTATGGTATCCCGGAGTGGCTGGGCAACCCTTCCCGCCGCGCTACATGGATCCGTAAGGATCTGCTCGACAAGACGGGATTGCCTGTACCCGAGACGGTGGACGATTATTTGAATGTAATGCGCGCCTTCAAGGATTTGGGGGTGGAAAATCCGTATATGGGACGGCAGGATTTCAAATATGCCGATACGTTTTTCGGAGCTTATGATGTGTTTCCGTATCTGAGTCAGTTTGAGGAGGTAGATGGCAAGATACAGCCGAAATTCCTCGACGCAGACAATATGATGAAAGCGCTATCTACTTATAAAACGATGTTTGACGAAGGGCTGATCAATAAGGAGTTCGCCACCATTAATCCGACGACATTCAAGAATACGATCCTGGCCGGTAAAGCGGGCATTTGGTCCATGAATGCCAATGAGCTGATCCAGTGGCAGACGCAGCTGAAGGAGAGTGTGCCGGAGGCCGAGCTTGCCATCATCGCTTCTCCGGTCGGACCGGACGGCAAGGGCGGATATTATCTTTATGGCGATGTGGCCCGCTCCTACTTTATTAACGCGAAATATGAGCATCCGGAGAAGATTATTCAGTTCTTCGATTGGATGGTATCCGATGAAGCCGAGCAGTTCTTCACCTTCGGAGTTGAAGGGGAAGATTACACGATGGATGGAGACAAAATTAATTATAAACAGCCCACCGATGTTCAGGCCGTTGACGAAGAGCGTTATCGCCAGGCATTTCTGTGGATGGTCCAAGATACAACCTACAATAAAGGCTCATTAAGCCTGACGGAGGAAGGCAGAAATCTGATGAGCGTGTTCGACAACACGCTGGCTAATGAGGGCCGGGACGGAATTGAATTCGATCCGCGGCTAGAAGCGTTAAAGAAGAATCCGGATATTACACCGCTATCCGATACACCTCCGCCATTGCTCATTACCCATATGGTGAAGATGGTGTACGGCCAGGAGCCGATCGAGAATTGGCCTAAAGTTATTGAGGAATGGAAGTCCAAAGGGGGAAATGACGTCCTTAAGGAAGCGAATGACCGTTATCAGTCCAAAGAAGGTGTATTCCTGCCGAGAAAGTAGACGTGAATCGCCTCGCAGACGGTTATCTGGCTAACTGCTAAGCAAAATCCGAAATCGAAAGGAGCTGCTACTTAAGCATGTACCGAATTCTGATTGTGGACGATGAACCTATGATTCTAAAAGGGTTGACGGTATTTTTGCAGCAGTCCGGGATAGATATCGCTTCGATCCGCCAGGCCGCGAACGGTGAGGAGGCGCTTGCCGCGATTCAGGAGGAGCTCCCCGATTTTGTGTTTACCGATATCCGGATGCCGGTGATGGATGGTCTGGCATTGTGCGCACAGATTGAGGAGATGAATGTACCGATTCAGACGGTGGTCATCTCGGGTTACGGTGATTTTACGTATGCGCAGACCTGCATCAGTTACGGGGTCAAGGAATATTTGCTTAAACCAATCAGTAAGCGAGATTTGCAGGATACGCTGCGCAAGCTTGTACAGCGATCGGAAGCCGCCAAGACCGCTTCTTCGTATCTGTCTGTTGCCAAAGCCGATGAATGGATCCAGGAGATGGAGCAAGCGGTTTATTATTTGAACCAGGAACGAGTGGAGGAGCTTCTGCGAATCCGGGAACAGGAAATGGGCTCCTATCAATGGCCGGATGCGGAGCGGACCAAGATGCTGGCAGAGCTCCACGCCCTGCTGGAGAAGAAATTAAAGGCCCGGGATGTAAACATTCTGCTGCCTCCGTTCAAACCTGAGCAAGGTATGTTGTTCCCCACGGCCTATCGCTATTTTGTCGATGGAATCCGGGAAACCGTATGCTTTTTACAGAAACGGCGGAAGGGGAAGCTAAAAGACCCGATTGAAGAAGTGAAGAAATATATCGAGCAAAATCTGGGCAGTGAAATATCCCTGGAGGAGGCTGCCGAGCTGCTTGGGCTTCATCCGAATTATTTCAGCGTCATGTTCAAACAGATGACCGGCGAGACCTTCGTACAGTACCGGACAAAACGGCGAATGGAGCATGCCAAGCGAATGCTGGGCGAAGAGCGGTATCGAATTACGGATATTTCCTATGCGGTTGGGTATGCCGATCACTCCAACTTCACCAAGACCTTCAAAAAATACGAAGGCATCTCACCTTCGGAATATCGTCAGAAGCTGGGAATCTGATGCCGCGTTTTTTTCGCAGAAGCATATCCAACCGTATTTTCGGTTATTTCATGATTCTGATCGTTGTCTCTTTATCGGTGGTCGGCACCATTACCTATTTCCAATCCTCCAAGCTTCTGGATCGTCAGCTCGAACGGTATCTGTCACAAATGATCACTCATGCGGCCTATCACACGGACCTATATTTGCAGACGTTTGATAATGCCAGCAAGACGATTCTATCGAGCAGCGATGTCCTGAAGTTCATGGAGATGGACCCGGACGATGGCTATCAATATTACGAGCTGTCGCAGAAAATCCAGAGCGAAGTTTTCGATTCGGCTTTTATAGTGTACCCGCAGATCGAGCTGATCTATATCATTAATCAGGATGGCAAAGCGATCACAACCAAAGATATGATCCAGAGCGAAGTGAAGGATTATAAATCCTATTATGAGTTGATAGAACAAAGTCTCCCGGAAAATGGCATGGGAGCGCTTATTAATTCGGCGTCAGTTGCCCCGGAGGATGAGCAGTATATTACCTTTGTGCGGCGGGTACGCGGCATCGTATCGCATAAGCCGAGGGGAATCCTCGGCATGAAGCTGAATACGCGGGAGATCTCCAAGCTGTGGGGCCAGATGGATCTGGGGGAGCAAGGTTATTCCTTCATTATTGATGCGAAGGGGAACTTCGTTGACAAACCACATCAGGTAGAGGCCGATGAATATATGGACGAAGTGATTAAACAAAGACTGTTGGCGGGAGAGGATACCTTTACCGAGCGGATTGGCGGACAGAATCGGATGTACGTCTCGCAGCAGCTGCAGGCCGCCGATTGGCGTATGGTCATATCCGTACCGGTCAGCGAACTGCGCCAGCCGATTATGAATATTCGCTATACGACCGTTATTGCCGGGGCGGTCACCCTGCTCGTTGCGCTTTGGATCGCCGGTCGATTTGGCAAGTCGCTGGTGCAGCCGCTGAGGAAGCTGGTACGAAATATGCGTCTGATGGAAAAGGGGGAATGGCAAACGATCGATCCAGGCGATCGTGAGGATGAGTTCGGTTATTTGATTCACAACTATAACAAAATGCTGACCCGGCTGTCGGATATGATCGAGCAGGTCTATGAAGCCGAGCTAAAATCCCAGAAAGCTGAGCTGAGCGTGCAGCGGATCGCCTTGGAGCAGCATAAGGCGGAATTCCAGGCGCTGCAGCTGCAAATTAATCCCCATTTTCTCTACAACACGCTGGAAACGATTAAATGCTATGCGGTAGTACAGGACTCCGAGGAGATTATGGAGATGGTCGAGGCCATGGCGTCGATGCTGCGTTATGCCATTCAGACGAGTCTGACGGAGATCACGGTCGTTGATGAGCTGAAGCATGTGCTGAATTATATGAAAATTTTACAGTATCGCACGCAGAGGCAATTTGAGCTGGAGGTAGATATACCGCCCCATCTGCTGCTTCATAAAATGGTGCGCCTCACCTTACAGCCGTTGATCGAAAATGTGTTTCAGCACGCTTTCCCGAACGGAATTCAAAAACATCACTTCATCGGGATTCGCGGATATACGGAAGGAGATCGCTTCATCCTGGCCGTAGCTGATAACGGGGTAGGGATATCCGTGGATCAGCTGCATGCGGTCAGGGAGAAGCTGCGCTTGAACCAGTTGGCCGAAGCTGATTCGCAGACGACGTATCATCAAGGCGGACTGGGGCTGATGAATGTGCATCGCCGGATTCAGATGGTATATGGGGAGACGTATGGCTTATCAATCGATAGTCTCATAGGTCAGGGAACGAAGATTATAATGTCGCTGCCATCGGATGGCAGCATCGTCTGCAGATATGAGGAGGGTACGGGATGATGATTCAGTTGCAAGGGAAAATCGCTTTGGTCACCGGCGCAAGTGCCGGAATCGGACGGCAGATAGCTGAGACGCTGGCCGCGTCGGGAGCGGCTGTTGCTGTGCATTATCGCAAGGGCAAAGAGGAGGCCGAGGCCGCAGCCGCGAGCATTATTCAGGCCGGCGGCCGCGCGGTGGCATGTTATGCCGATTTGACAAAGCTAGAGGATATGACCTCTTTGGTTTATGAGGCACAGGAGCGGCTTGGCGGAACGGTAGATATTCTAGTAAACAATGCCGGAGATTTGATCAAGCGCATATTAAATGGTGAGATGACCGAGGAGCATTATAGCCGCGTCATGGATGTGAATTTCAAGTCCTGCGTGTTCATGAGCAAGCTTGTGATTTCAGGGATGCAGTCCAAGGGCGCAGGGAAAATCATTCATTTGACCTCGGTAGCAGCGCATGACGGGGGTGGTCCCGGAGCCTCGATCTATGCAGCGAGTAAAGCTGCGGTCATGGCTTATGCCAAAGGCCTGGCTAAAGGGCTTGCTCCGAACGGCATTCAAGTGAATTGTATCTCGCCGGGATTTATCGGACGGACGGCGTTTCATGCTACGCATACCTCCGATCAGGGGAGAGAGGCAACCGTGGCGAAAATTCCGCTTGGCCGGGAAGGAGCGCCTCAGGATGTGGCGAATGCAGCCTTGTATCTGGCTTCATCCCTATCCGATTATCTGACAGGAGAGACGATCGAGGTTAATGGTGGATTATTTATGCGCTAGCTGTTGAACTCATTTGTACGGATGAAGGCAGCCAGGTGAAATGTTCTCGCGATCGCTGTCTGTTACAGATTTTCTTTATGAAGTATTTGCATCCAATAAGGCAGAAATCCGTTCACAAAGGCGAAGCCCGCTTCGCTTCGAAGCAGCTTTCTTACAGCAAGCTTGCTGCTTCTTCTGAATCACTTCACCTGGGATCAATCTCCAAAGTGGTTCTTCTTTTGAAGATTGTACCCGCTTGCCTATTTTCGCTCTGCCAGCAGTTCAACATATATCAATAATAAGAGGATGGAGGCATGCTTTCTGATGAGCACCACGAATGCGTTGTACCAGCCTTTAAGTGGAGATTTGACGGTTCAATACCAGCCCGACGAAGAGACGGAAATCTATGAGAATCCGCCGCGGTTCACCTGGATTCCCGCCAAGCTGGAAGAGGATAGATATATGCTGGAGATTTCCGCGGCTCCGGATTTTAGCCAGGAGCACACTCGCTCGTATGGACCGGTTTCCTATAATTTTTTCACCCCTGATGCAGCGCTATCGCCGGGGGATTATTATTGGCGTTATGCGCTGATAGAGAGCACGGGCGAGCGGTCTGACTGGAGCCAGGTACGGAGGTTTATGGTTCCTGTCGGGCTGCCGGAGACCCCTCTGGCTTCACGGGTCGACCGATATGTACAGGCTCAGACTGCACATCCTAGGTTATGGCTTCAGGCTCATCAGCTGGAAGCTTTTCGTGAAAGGATAGAGCATAACGCAGCGGACGCTGGCTGGTCTGAGTTTTACGAACGGTCCGTGTTGCCCTGGGTCAGCCGGGATTTAATCGCGGAGCCGAAGCCATATCCGGGCAATCAGCGGACGGCTGCGCTGTGGCGTCAGAGCTATCTGGATTGCCAGGAGGTTCTGTATGCGATTCGGCATTTGAGTATTGCTGCTGTCGTGCTGAAGGACGAAGAACTATTTGATCAGGCTAAACGCTGGCTGCTGCATGCCGCTTCTTGGGATCCCGATGGCCCAACCAGCCGCGATTATAACGATGAGGCTGCCTTCCGCATCGCCGGTGCGCTTGCCTGGGGGTATGACTGGCTCTTTGAAGAGCTGTCGGAGGATGAGCGGGGACTTGTGCGGAATCAACTCCTGCGCCGCGCCCGTCAGGTTGCTGTACATGTGATAGAACGCTCCAAAATCCATCATGTGCCTTATGACAGCCACGCTGTCCGCTCTCTTTCGTCGGTGCTGATTCCTTGCTGCATCGCTTTATTGGATGATGAGCCCGAGGTGAGGGAGTGGCTCGATTATACGGTAGAGTATTACTATACGCTGTTCTCTCCTTGGGGAGGAAAAGATGGCGGTTGGGCCGAAGGCCCGCATTATTGGACTACAGGCATGGCTTATCTGACTGAAGCGCTCGATTTGCTGAGAAACTTTACCGGGCTGGACGTATTCCGGCGGCCCTTTTTTCAGCGTACGGGAGATTTTCCGCTATACTGCTACAGCCCCGTCACATCGACCCGTGCTTCATTCGGTGATAATTCTTCGCTGGGGGACGGCTTCATCAAGAAAGCGGGCTATAACATGCGCCAGTATGCGGGGGTGACCGGCAACGGTTGGTATCAATGGTATTATGAACAGCTCAAGGATCGGAACCCGGAAGCGGATAAAATGTTTTATAACTATGGTTGGTGGGATTTCCACTTCGACGAGCTGTTGTATCGCTATAACTATCCGATAGTTCAAGCGGTAGAGCCTGAGGGGATTGAGCCGGTCAAATGGTTCCGAGATATCGGCTGGGTAGCGCTACATCATCGGATGCATAATCCTGAGGAGCAAATCACGCTGATTGCCAAGAGCAGTCGTTACGGCTCTGTTAGCCATAGCCACGGTGATCAAGGGGCATTCCTGCTGCATGCCTTCGGCGAGCCGCTGGCGATAGAGAGCGGGTATTATATTGCTTTTAACAGCTCGATGCATGTGAAGTGGCGCAGACAGACGCATTCCAAGAACGCCATCCTGATCGATAATCAAGGCCAGTTTGCAGATATGAATAAGCCGCTGAATATTGCTGCCCGGGGCGAAGTGGAGGACGCCTTTCACCACAAAGACTATTGCTATGTGCGGATGAATCCGACACCAGCTTATCTTGAGCACGTACCCTATTTAAAACAATATAAAAGGGAAATTTATTTTGTGCAGAACGCTTATTTCGTGATCGTCGATTCGATAGATTTGGAGCAGCCAGGACGTGTAGAGTGGCTCTTTCACACGCTCTATGAGATGGAGCTGAAGGGTCAGGCATTTCATGTTCATGGGTGCAAGGCGGATATGGAGGGCCGCTTTGTGTTCAGCTCTGCAGGGGATTTAACCTTGACCCAGTCTGACGAGTTTACAGGTGTTGATTCGGCGGAAATTGAAGGGCTTGCCAGGCACTGGCATTTGCGTGCCGAGACGCCGCCTGCGGCCTCGCACCGGATCGCTACATTGCTTGTACCGAAGCGGCATAGTGAACGCGGAAAATATGTGTCCTACTTTATGGATGACCAAGGCTTCAGCTACAATCTTTATTTTACGGATCAGGGGCAGACGCAGAAAATAGAGATCGGCAAGGCTTTTTGATAGGAATGGTTAAAAACAGGCTGAAATTATTGTCCTAGGTCCAAGGAATTACGCATGGAGAGGAGGAGCGGAGATGAGCAATATCGGAAAATGGGAGAATGCCGAGCCTGGTGTCACACGCAAAATTATGCAGCCCGGTGCTGCATTGATGATGATGGAGGTTCATTTCGAAGCGGGGGCAGAAGGATATGAGCATGCGCATCCGCATGAGCAGATGTCCTACTGCCTGAAGGGCAAGGTTGAGTTTACGATTGATGGAGAGAAGAGGGTTATTGCGGCCGGGGAAACCATGGTTATTCCGGGTGGAGCCAGACATGGCGCCAAAGCCTTGGAGCCAAGCGCGCTGCTGGACTGCTTTACACCAGTACGGGAGGATTTAGTCAGAAGGTAGCAGGTTCCAGGGTAGAAAGCGGTATATCTATCGTGTCATGCTTGAAGTTGCTTAGCCGTGGTCTTGTCATATGACAGCCATCAACCGAGACGACATTCACCAAATAATAAATTCGTTAGCCTGCACAGAGGTAATATGTATAGAAATATGAATAGAAGAGGGGGCGCCTGCCCCCTTGTTTTATTTTTTATAGTAAAAACTTATACAGCCAAGATATTTTCTGCAGCGGGTAGGAGATCCATTTTTTGTACCACGGGATGTCTCTTGGGGGGATTTGCGAGCTATCGGAATAGCCATTCTTTTTGTCGTATACCAGAGAAGCGGTTTGGTAAGCACTCATATGATCTTCAAGCCGATCATGGAACTGACGACCGTGAACCACCAGCATGACCTCGGTATTAATATAGGTGCTTCTTAGATCCAGATTGTAGGAGCCGACCAAGGATAGATCGTCATCAATTATATAGGATTTTCCGTGTAAGGAATGATCGCCTTGATATTCATAGATTTGATCAAAGGTATCTGCCAGAGCCGTCCGTGAGGCCAGGTAACTGGAATAAGCAAGCACATTTGGTGAAGAAGCCTGTGAGTTCGTGAGCAGACTGAATTGCTCAATTTTATTTCCAACCTGCCTCAAGGTATTTTCCATGGTCCGATTCAAGACGGTGTAAGGGCTTTGGATAGTCACTTTATGATCGGCGTTCAGGATTAGTTCACTGAGTTGATACCATAGAAGGGGTTCTTTTTTCAGCGTATGGCTTGGATTGTGGATGAAGCTGATTTTTGCTGTAGGTACGGTGATCTTCTCCGCATTAATATGCTCGGATACAAGATAAGGTTTGTTCTCGATGAAATGCTGATAAGTTTCAACCAATCTCTCCGTCTGCAGCTGTCCAGCAGCGGTTTGCACCGCTGATAATTTGCCGTAAGTATGCTTAGAGGTGTTCAGGCCCCATATTTCCCCAAAATACAGTTTTACCCGTGGAATGACGCTTTGAGCTGAATCAGATGTTCCGGCAGCCGTGTTGTAGACCAGTACGTCCCGATCCAGACTGTATGACTTGTTGTATCCTTCCATCTCAAAGTATTTGTCTCCGATATTCCGTCCGCCAAGCAACACAAACGTATCATCCACGATGATGTATTTGTCATGCAGCCTCCCATTGAAGGTCCATGGTTTAAGCAATTGCACGGGATTATAAAATTTCAACTCAACATTTGGATTCTGCACCAATGCATAGGCCGTTGTTTTCGCTTGGCTTGTCAGGTGATGGGCAACTCCGTCAATCAGAAAGCGGACTTTAACTCCACGGTTCGCAGCATCAAGCAGAGCGCCGAAGAAGACTTGGGTGCTGTCGCCCCAATGGGTGGAGTAATACGATACATCTAGGCTGCTTTGAGCGGCATGAATCAGGCCAACACGCGCTTCCAGCCCGGCCTCTCCCATCTCCATAATTCCTGCTCTGTCCACTGAAGGGGCTTCAGAGCCGTAAAAGGATGCTGAATCAAAGCTGTCCTTAAACTGTTGGTTTACTTCAGGGAAAAAAGCATAAGGTATGAGGCCGAATGCGACTATATAGAGCAAGTACAGCGTCAGACCGACCAGTCCGTATTTTAGCGTCCGTCGCTGCCATGTTTTCTTTTTCATAGTAACCTGCCTTTCTTGATTACGATCTTCCCGGTCGGGAAATACAGTTTCTTACCCCCTAGTGGAGTTGAGATAGCTTTGCCCTCCAACATAGCTTTGAATCAGGGGACTGACTTGTCACGGACATCCGTGATGTTAATATGCAAAAAAACAGTCGTTATTTTAAGTGTTACCTGATCCTTTTCAATGCTGAAAACCACTGCCGAAAAGGGTGTTTTATCAGATAACATGCGGCTATGTGTGGCCTGTGAAAATTCATAACGATCAAAAATACCATTCCAGGGGCCGCTGTAACCATTACAACCCTTTGCATTACATGCACCGCTAATTTAATTTTCCGAAGTCTATTCGGTAATCTCTTCTATAGAGCAAAGCGCCTCTTAAGGCGATGATCTCATTCGTAATGGACGCCAGTTGAAAAGTTTCTGTTCAGCATAAATGACGATAGGGTGTTTTGTTAGAGGCGGTCTGCCTAGTTTTAGTTATACTTCAGATCGCAAGCGGCTATTCGTGTCGCGCGTCGATAGATCAATAGAGAGTTAACCGCAAATGTGGCTGGTGGCTCGTACTCTTACTATTAGAATCGCTTGGGCTATGTAGATGGGGTTCTCATTGCAAAGAACGCAAAAAAGTCCAGTTCATTGAACTGGACTTCTTCTATACGTCCCAGAAGGGATTCGAACCCCTGACCGACGGCTTAGAAGGCCGTTGCTCTATCCTGCTGAGCTACTGGGACAAAACAAAGCAAGCAAAAAGTATCATAACATATCGAGGGCGAGTTAGGCAACAATAGATTTTAGGCGGATTTTGAGGCTAATTTTTTGCCCTGTACAAAGTCTATGCTATAATTTCAAATAAATTGCTTCGGAAGAAAGGGGGCTGCTGCTATTAACAACTTACGGCCCGATGAAAAGGATAATGTGTTTCTATTCCCGAAAACTTTGGATTATTACCAAATTGAACTGACCAGGATGCTGGAACGGGAACAATACAAAGAGGCAGCAGGCCTTCTGCGTTTTTTACTGCAGTGTCAAGGAATGGAACAGAGGAACTATGATGAGTGGCAGGCTTTGCTGGACTGGCTGATCAGCGCTTTTCCAGGATTGCAGGAAGAATCATTGGAGGCTGAGGAGGCCGGCTTCTCCGACCAGGCCGAAGAGGACATGGCCAGACAGCATGTTCAGGCCAAAGCGGCCGAGGACAAGCAGTATGCTGCCAAGCTGCTTCAGACCGTAACAGGCCAGCCGTTGTCGGAACAGACCTTCTTAGCGCTGGATCAACTCTCTTATCTGGAGTCGTCCGAAGTGGATGAAGTTCTCGTTCAATGGCTTGGACGCCAGAAGCTGCATCCCTTGCTGCAATATAGAGTGCTGCAAACACTTCGACGCAGAGGCAAGACCGGGCACGTTGCATTCCTGCGCACAGGAGAGCGGGTTGAGATCGATGTGGAATCCGTGCCGTTAAGACCGGAGGATTTTCCGTCATCGATTCAGAGCATTTTGGAGCGGGTTGGCAACCAGACCCAGGTTCATGACCCCACGCTTTTTTATTTCGCCCAGGAGCTGTGGTTCCAGTTCGTAATGGCTATTTACGGGACTTTGGATTATCGTTCCATGCTGGCCGAAGAGGATGATATGATCGATATTTGGGCCGCCGCTTTGCATCAGATCGTATCGGATACCCTGCCGGGCGGTCAGGATGATGAGGAGATTCGTGCTTTATATGGGATCACGGATCATTTAAGGCTGCGCTTTGAACAGGCGTATCGTTCGATGCGCCAGTTTGCAAGTTTCGGGTTGAAATAAGCCAAGTTGATTGGGGTGCGGTGGCGATCCTTTCCAGGCTTTTGCAGGCTCTTGTAAAAAGATACATTGTTGTTTATAATGGAATGGTTATTCTGAACGTGGAATAAGGACAGCTATACTGGAACCTTGATAGCTGCTTTATCGCGATTCGGTTTCAGTACTTTAGTATATATGAATTTTGGAGGGGAAGGCATAAATGAAAGCAACTTGGGAGAAAATAGAAAAAAACCTCGGCGTTCTCGAGGTTGAAGTTGAGGCAGAACGCGTAGCCTCTGCATTGGATAAAGCTTTTCAAAAAGTAGTGAAGAAGATCAACGTACCTGGATTCCGTAAAGGTAAAGTGCCTCGGTCGATCTTTGAAGCTCGTTTTGGTGTAGAAAGCTTGTACCAAGATGCAATCGATATTTTACTTCCAGAAGTGTACACAGAAGCGATCGATGAAACTAACATTTTCCCGGTGGATCGTCCAGAAGTAGACGTAGAGCAATTTGAAAAGGGACAACCTTTCAAGTTCAAAGCAAAAGTAACGGTTAAACCTGAAGTTACTCTTGGCGATTACAAGGGAGTCGAAGTAGCAGCGATCAACATTGAAGTTAGTGAAGAAGAGCTGAACGAAGAGCTTACTCGTATGCAGGAACGTCATGCTGAATTGGTTGTTATCGATGAAGAAGCAGCACAAAATGGCGACGTTACAGTTATCGACTTTGAAGGTACCGTTGATGGAGTTCCTTTCGAAGGCGGCAAAGGCGAGCGCTATTCGCTTGAGCTTGGAAGCAACTCGTTCATTCCTGGCTTTGAAGACCAAGTTGTTGGTATGGCAACTGGCGACTTCAAGGATGTAACGGTTACTTTCCCTGAGACTTACCATGCAGAAGAGCTTGCTGGTAAGGAAGCAGTATTCAAAGTGAAATTGCATGAAATCAAACGTAAACAACTGCCTGAGCTTGACGATGAATTCGCTAAGGACGTTAGTGAATTTGATACGCTTGACGAGTACAAGGAAGATTTGAAGAAGCAAATCGCCGCTCGTAAAGAGAACGAAAGCAAGGCAGCTCGTGAATCAGCTGTTGTAGAAGCTGTTGGAGCTAACGCTGAGGTTGAGATTCCTGAAGCTATGGTTCAAACAGAAGTACAAAACATGGTTCGCGACTTCGACAACCGTCTTCGCGCTCAAGGTATGAACCTTGACCTGTTCTTGAACTTCTCCGGCCAAACGATCGAAGACCTGCAAGGACAAATGAAAGCTGACGCTGAGAAGCGCGTTCGCAACAATCTCGTTCTTGAGCAAATCGCTAAGGCTGAGAAGATTGAAGCAACTGAAGAAGAAATCACTAAGGAGCTTGCGGACATGTCCGATGCATACAAACGCTCCCCAGAAGAAATCCGCAACATTCTTGCAGCAAACGGTGCTTTGAACAGCTTGAACGAAGAGGTGCTCTTGCGCAAGACGATCGAATTCCTGCTTGCTAACAGCAAGGAAGTTCCTGCTGAGAAACTGGCTGCAAAGTCAGAAGCTAAAGAAGAAGCGGCGCAAGAAAACTAAGGCGAATATCGATTCCCTTGGGCATCCAGATAACGGCGATCCTTCGTCGTAACATAACAGCGCAACCTTTAAATGTTAAGGCACGTATATTAAATGCGTGCCTTAATTTTTCACCTTTTTGTAATACATTTATTTCCAGTTGCTTTTAGACGAGCTCCAGGGTATATATTCCCTTTCAGAGGTCATAAACTGTATCGTGTGAAAAATGACATAGACCTTTGAACGTGATAAAATACTTGATGAGAGCAGCAAAGAAAATTGAAAAAGAAATGAGGTTGGTCGCATGAGTCTGGTTCCAATGGTCGTTGAACAAACAAATCGGGGTGAACGGTCTTACGATATTTACTCAAGACTGCTCAAGGATCGCATCATTTTTCTCAGCAGCGCGATAGATGATGAAGTTGCCAATCTCGTGATTGCCCAATTGCTGTTTTTGACAGCGGAAGATCCTGAGAAGGACATCCATCTGTACATTAACTCGCCCGGTGGGTCAGTTACGGCCGGAATGGGTATATATGATACAATGCAATATATCAAGCCTGACGTCTCCACGATCTGTGTGGGAATGGCTGCAAGCATGGGTTCATTGTTGCTTACGGCAGGCGCGCCTGGCAAGCGCTTTGCGCTGCCGAACAGCGAGGTAATGATTCATCAGCCGCTTGGAGGAGTTCGAGGTCAAGCCACTGATATCAAAATACATGCTGACTGGATTATTAAGACCAGAGAGAAGTTGAATCAGATCTATGTGGATCGTACGGGTCAACCCCTGGACAAAATTCAGCGCGACACGGACCGCGATTTCTTCATGAGCGCGGAAGAAGCGAAGGCTTACGGGATTATTGATAAGGTGATTTATCAAGCCCATTAAACGTTAAAGGGGTGTTTACATGTTTAAATTCAACGATGAGAAAGGGCAGTTGAAATGTTCTTTCTGCGGCAAATCGCAGGATCAGGTTCGTAAGCTCGTTGCCGGACCTGGCGTTTATATATGTGATGAATGTATTGAACTCTGCACGGAGATCGTTGAGGAAGAATTGGGACATGAAGAGGAATTGGACCTCAAAGAGATCCCAAAACCAAGAGAAATTCGTGAAATCCTTGATCAGTATGTAATCGGTCAAGAGCAAGCGAAGAAATCTCTATCGGTAGCGGTATACAATCACTACAAGCGTGTTAACACGCAAAGCAAGATTGAAGATGTAGAGCTGCAGAAGAGTAACATTCTGCTTCTCGGACCTACAGGTTCCGGTAAAACTTTGCTTGCACAGACCATGGCCAAAATTTTGAACGTTCCGTTTGCCATTGCAGACGCTACTTCATTGACTGAAGCCGGTTATGTTGGTGAAGATGTAGAGAATATTCTGCTCAAGCTGATCCAGGCTGCTGATTATGATGTGGAGAAGGCAGAACGCGGAATTATTTATATCGATGAGATCGATAAAGTAGCGCGCAAATCCGAGAATCCATCGATCACTCGCGATGTATCCGGGGAAGGTGTGCAGCAAGCGCTCTTGAAAATTCTTGAGGGCACGGTTGCTTCTGTTCCGCCGCAAGGTGGACGCAAGCATCCGCATCAGGAATTCATCCAGATTGATACCACGAATATCCTGTTTATTTGCGGCGGGGCCTTCGATGGTCTTGAGCAAATGATCAAACGCCGGATTGGCAAGAAGGTTATCGGTTTTAATGCGGCTAGTGAAGGTCAAAAGGACCTGAAGCCGGGCGAATATTTGTCCATGGTATTGCCTGAGGACCTGCTTAAATTCGGGTTGATTCCAGAGTTTGTCGGCCGTTTACCGGTTATTTCAACTTTGGAGCCGCTCGATGAGAGCTCTTTGGTTCGCATCCTTTCCGAGCCGAAGAATGCCCTTGTGAAGCAGTATCAGAAGCTGCTGGAGCTAGACAACGTGAATCTGAGTTTCGAACCGAAGGCTCTGGAAGCGATCGCGCGTGAAGCCATTAAGCGCAATACCGGTGCGCGCGGACTGCGGGCAATCATTGAAGGCATCATGCTGGACGTGATGTATGAGGTTCCGTCGAGAGATGATGTTGAGGATTGCGTTATTACTGAGCAGGTCGTAGAAGAGAAGACGATTCCTGAACTCGGAGCGAAGAAGAACAAGAAGCAAGAAGAGAGTGCATAATCAGAATAATATAGCGCCTACGCGCTGCTAAATAAAAGTCAATTCCTCCACCTTTGTAATTCGGGCGCGTCCCTTAACAGGGGTGGAGCTTTGACGTTATGGGAGAGACGTGAAATGACATTCTTGAGACAAGATACACGTCCGGTCAAAGTAGGCAATTTGACGATCGGCGGTAGCGACGAAGTAATCATTCAGAGTATGTGCACAACCAAGACGGCCGATGTTGCTGCAACGGTAGCCGAGATTCTCCGTCTCGAGGAAGCTGGCTGCCAAATGGTGCGCGTAACCGTTAATAATGAGGAAGCGGCGGCTGCCATCAAGGAGATCAAGAAGCAGATTCATATTCCTCTGGTTGCTGATATTCATTTCAATTACAAGCTTGCGCTTCAAGCTATAGAGAACGGAATTGATAAGGTTCGTATTAATCCCGGCAATATCGGGCGACGCGAGAAGGTTGAAGCGGTTGTAAATGCCTGTAAGGAGAAGGGGATCCCCATTCGTATCGGCGTAAATGCCGGATCGCTGGAGCAGCATTTGCTTGATAAGTATGGCTATCCGACACCGGAGGCTATGGTGGAGAGTGCGCTGTATCATATTGGAATTCTGGAGGAGCTGGATTTCCACGACATCATCGTATCCTTGAAGGCTTCGGATGTGCCTATGGCGATTGAGGCTTATACGAAGGCGGCTGAAGTCATTCCGTATCCACTGCATCTGGGGATCACAGAAGCGGGTACCTTGTTCGCAGGGACCGTAAAAAGTGCAGCCGGGATCGGCGCTTTGCTCTCGCGGGGAATCGGATCGACGATGCGGATTTCGCTTAGTGCGGACCCGGTGGAAGAAGTCAAGGTAGCCCGTGAGCTACTGAAGTCGTTTGGTCTTATTGCCAATGCGCCTACACTTGTGTCCTGCCCAACCTGCGGACGACTGGATATTGACTTGTTCAGTATTGCTAACGAAGTGGAAGAATATCTCTCGAACCTGAAGGTGCCTATTAAGGTGTCGGTGCTGGGTTGTGCGGTCAATGGTCCGGGTGAAGCTCGGGAGGCGGATATCGGGATCGCCGGAGCGCGCGGGGAAGGTCTGCTGTTCCGTTACGGGGAGATGGTTCGCAAGGTTCCAGAGGCGGAATTAGTCACCGAGCTGAAAAAGGAGATCGACCATATCGCTAAGGTGTTTGAAGAGACAGGGGAGATTCCTGGACGCAAGGAACATCAGGCGAAGATCGCAGCTAAAATGAAAGAAAACGCCGGTGTATAAAATTAAATAAAGTCGCTGATTAGCCGTAAGCTGCAGGATTGCAGCTTACGGTTTTTGCTTTTAGTGACATTTTAAAGCTGATCTGCGTTTTATGACTGAGCGAAAGGGCAATACTACCCTTATAATGTAAGTTCAGCAAGTCCGGTTTCAGCTGCCGAGAAGGTCGGCTGAATCTTGGAATGACTTATTGAACTACCTCATGTATCAGTCGAAGTGTGGGAGGCTTACGAATTATGGAACTAAGTGTCATTCTGATGTCCGTGCAAATGTTTTTTGCGGTAGTGATCGGGTTATACTTCTGGAATCAGCTGCGCAGCCAGAAGGGCAATCGCAGTGCGGTTGACCGCGAGTCGCGGAAAGAGATGGAGAAGCTGCGCAAGCTGCGGGCGATTTCGTTAACAAAGCCGCTGGCTGAACGGACAAGGCCTGCTTCATTAGGTGATATTGTCGGTCAGAAGGACGGGCTTCGCGCGCTGAAAGCGGCGCTGTGCAGTGCGAATCCGCAGCATGTGATTATCTACGGGCCGCCTGGAGTTGGCAAGACGGCTGCGGCTCGCGTTGTGATGGAAGAGGCCAAGAAGAATCCTGTCTCTCCCTTCAAAGTGGATGCTAAGTTTTTTGAAATTGATGCGACTATCGCCCGGTTTGATGAACGTGGCATTGCTGATCCGCTGATCGGTTCGGTTCATGATCCGATCTACCAGGGAGCCGGCGCTATGGGAGTAGCTGGGATTCCCCAGCCTAAGCCGGGAGCAGTGACAAAGGCGCATGGCGGAATTTTGTTCATAGACGAGATTGGTGAATTACATTCGATGCAGATGAATAAACTGCTAAAAGTACTAGAGGATCGCAAGGTGTATTTAGAGAGTGCCTATTACAGCTCTGAGGATTCGAATACACCCGCTTATATCCATGATATTTTTCAAAATGGGCTGCCTGCGGATTTCAGGCTGGTTGGAGCAACGACCCGTTCACCGCAAGAGATCCCGCCAGCGCTTAGATCCCGTTGTATGGAAATTTATTTCCGTCCGCTTCTCCCTGAGGAGATTGCGCAAATAGCTGACGATGCGATCAAGCGAATCGGCTTCCAGCCTTGTCCTGAGGCAGTTGAGGTAATTACGAAATACGCGACGAACGGGCGCGAAGCGGTGAATATGGTACAGCTGGCGGTGGGACTGGCGTTGACGGAGAAGCGGGATCATTTGCTGGCCTCTGACTTAGAGTGGGTGGCAACCAGCAGCCAGCTATCGCCAAGACCCGAACGGAAGATTCCAACCCGCTCCGAGGTAGGGGTTGTAAATGGTCTGGCTGTTTACGGGCCAAACCAGGGCACTCTGCTGGAGATCGAGGCGACCGCAATACCGGTGGAGAAAGGGCAAGGCAACTTCACGATCACAGGGGTTGTGGATGAAGAGGAGCTTGGCGGCGGAAGCCGAACACTGCGCCGCAAGAGCATGGCCAAAGGCTCGGTCGAGAATGTCCTGACGGTTATGAAACGAATCGGCCTTGATATTAGCAAGTATGATATTCATATCAACTTCCCCGGAGGAACACCGATCGATGGTCCATCTGCAGGGCTTGCTATTGCCACGGCTGTCGCTTCGGCCATCAAATCGATCCCGGTCGATCATCGGATTGCGATGACCGGGGAACTGGGGATCTACGGCAACGCCAAGCCGGTTGGCGGTGTGGTGGCCAAGGTAGAGGCTGCTTTCCAGGCAGGTGCAACGACCGTTCTGATTCCGAAAGAAAATTGGCAGTCTTTATTTGAAGGTTTGGATGGGCTGAGAGTCATACCAGTTGAATCAATTAACGAGGTGTTCCAGCATGTATTCGGGCCAGAAATGCAGAAGGATCTGGGGCTTATATCCGAGGAAGAGGAGATCTTCGCTCCTGTACCAACGCCAGCTCCATTCCTTCATGCCGAGTCGCCTTCTTCGAACACTTCCATGTAAATGAGTTTATGCGACACTCCTCTTGGCGGCTGCCTTTGTGCAGCCGTTCTTCATTGGTGTTTTCATGTAACATTTGCTAAAATATGAATGATATCTTACGAGAACGACTGGAGGTGCGAAAGCGATGGGACCTCATAAAAACAAAGGCCGTCGTTTTCCTCTATTGCCTTTGCGCGGTTTGCTCGTCTATCCAAGCATGGTATTGCATTTGGATGTAGGACGGGAGAAATCCGTAAAGGCGTTAGAAAAAGCGATGGTTGACGACAATTTGATTCTCCTATGTTCTCAATCTGAAGTGAACATTGAAGAACCAACGCAAGAAGATATATTTCGAATCGGCACAGTAGCAAAGGTCCGGCAAATGCTGAAGCTCCCGAACGGAACAATCAGGGTTCTGGTTGAAGGTATGGAACGTGCTGAGGTTATGGAATATTTGGATAATGAGGAGTATTACGAGGTCATCGCGGTCGAGAGACCGGAAATCGAGCCTGAGGAGCCTGAAGTGGATGCTTTAATGCGTACGGTGCTGACTCAATTCGAACATTATATTAACTTATCCAAGAAAGTAACACCCGAGACGCTAGCGGCGGTTTCCGATATTGAAGAAGCCGGACGGCTGGCTGACGTTATTACGAGCCACCTGTCGCTCAAAATCAAGGATAAGCAGGAAATCCTCGAGACGATCGATGTAAGAGAGCGTCTGGAGAAGCTGCTCGATATTCTGAATAATGAGCGCGAAGTGCTTGAGCTTGAACGGAAGATCAGCCAGCGTGTCAAGAAGCAGATGGAGAAGACGCAGAAGGAATATTATCTGCGGGAGCAGATGAAGGCGATCCAGAAGGAGCTTGGCGAGAAGGAAGGCCGTGCCGGAGAGGTCGAGGAGCTTCGCTCTCAACTGGAAGAGAAATCTCTGCCGGAAGCGGTTCGAGAGAAGATTCTCAAGGAGATAGATCGCCTGGAGAAAATGCCGATCAGCTCTGCGGAGGGCGGAGTAATCCGCAATTACGTCGACTGGCTGTTGAGCCTTCCTTGGGATCAACAGAGTGAAGATGATCTGGATCTGGCCAAGGCAGAGCAGGTGCTTGATGAGGATCATTACGGTCTGGATAAGCCGAAAGAGCGGGTGCTTGAATATTTGGCGGTGCAAAAGCTCGTCAAGAAGCTGAAAGGCCCGATTCTATGTCTTGTTGGTCCGCCAGGGGTCGGGAAGACCTCGCTCGCTCGTTCGATCGCCCGATCGCTCGGACGCCAATTTGTACGCGTCTCGCTCGGCGGCGTGCGCGATGAAGCGGAAATTCGCGGACATAGAAGAACCTACGTAGGTGCTATGCCGGGCAGGATCATTCAAGGAATGAAGACGGCGGGTACGTTAAATCCGGTGTTCCTGCTTGATGAGATCGATAAGATGGCCTCGGATTTCCGTGGCGATCCGTCAGCCGCTCTGTTGGAAGTACTCGATCCGGAACAAAATAATACGTTCAGCGATCATTTCATCGAGGTTCCCTTCGATCTGTCCAACGTGATGTTTATTACGACAGCTAATGCTGCTCATAATATTCCGCGGCCGCTGCTCGACCGGATGGAGATGCTGTTTATTCCGGGTTATACGGAGCTTGAGAAGCTGCAAATTGCTACGCGTTATCTTCTGCCGAAACAGAAGCGCGAGCATGGGCTAGACCCGGAGCAACTGAAGATGGATGAGTCCGCATTACTGAAGACGATCCGTGAATATACACGGGAGTCCGGAGTGCGGAATCTGGAGCAGCAGGTAGCGGCTTTGTGCCGTAAGGCGGCCAAGAAAATCGTCTCCGAGGGAATTGAATGCCTGGAGATTACGGAGAATCAGATTAAGGATTATTTGGGGATTCCCAAATTCCGCTATGGTGTAGCCGAGCTGGAGGATCAGATCGGCATGGTGACCGGTTTGGCCTGGACCGAGGTTGGCGGAGAGACGCTGCTGATCGAAGTTACGGTTGTTCCGGGCAGCGGCAAGCTGATTCTGACCGGGAAGCTGGGCGATGTGATGAAGGAATCGGCACAAGCGGCCTTTAGTTATACCCGTTCCAAAGCGGAGGAGCTGGGGATTCCGGCTGACTTCCATGAGAAGAATGATGTTCATATCCATATCCCGGAGGGGGCGATTCCCAAGGATGGACCTTCAGCGGGAATTACGATTGCCACAGCTCTGATCTCAGCTCTGACCGGGCGTCATGTCTCCAAGGATATCGCGATGACCGGCGAGATTACTTTACGGGGCCGGGTTCTGCCAATCGGTGGGTTGAAGGAGAAGTCATTAGCGGCTCACCGGGCCGGTTACAAAAAAATATTGCTGCCAAAGGATAATGAACGCGACTTGCGCGATATCCCGGACAGTGTGAAAGAAGATATTGAATTTGTGCCTGTGGCGCATATGGACCAGGTTTTGAGGCATGCGCTCGTTGAACAAAGCGGGTTGCAATAGAGAGGAATTTGAATGAATGAAAGTTACGAATGCAGAATTTGTGATTAGCGCTGTGGGCCCGAGTGGTTACCCTCAGGACGCCTTGCCAGAGATTGCTCTGGCAGGGCGTTCCAACGTGGGCAAATCATCGCTTATTAACAAGATGATTAATCGCAAGAATTTGGCCCGAACAAGTTCGACGCCAGGGAAAACTCAGCATCTGAATTATTATCGGATCAATAATGAGCTCTACTTCGTTGACTTGCCGGGATATGGCTATGCCAAAGTCTCCAAGACTCAGCGTCAGGTATGGGGGGCTATGATCGAGAAGTATTTGCTTGAGCGTGAGACGCTGCGTCTGATCATCCTGGTGATCGATCTGAGGCATCCGCCTAGCAAGGATGACGAGATGATGTATGACTGGCTCAAGCATTATGATTCGCCGGTGTGCGTCGTCGCCACAAAAGCGGACAAGATCCCGCGTTCCCGTTGGCAGAAGCATATCAAGGTCATCAAGGAAGCGCTAGTTATGCGCGGCGGCGATAAACTGATTATGTTCTCCTCAGAGACGGGGATCGGCAAGGACGAGCTATGGGCGCATATTGCCGG
This sequence comes from Paenibacillus sp. 79R4, assembly GCF_013393165.1. NCBI lineage: Bacteria > Bacillati > Bacillota > Bacilli > Caryophanales > Paenibacillaceae > Paenibacillus > Paenibacillus sp. 79R4. The sequence continues at coordinate 220,943 of NZ_QJOT01000009.1, forward strand.
GTTTACCCGTCCGAACGAGCCTGAGGCAGAGAATATCGAAGAATAAACGAAAGCCGTTTTCAACGGATTAAGAAGGGATTCGGAGAACACTCGGTAGGAAAGTGAGAATGCTGGGGGATTTTTGCAGTAAAAAACTGCTTATTCCGTTTTTTTCTGAAAAATGGCTGGAATTCACGGTTTAATAGCTGAGCAAATTCTTCAACGAGTAGTGTATAATTATTATAATCGTTAAAAGAATTGAGGAGATTTTTATGGCTCAGCGGTTAGCCACAGAATATGTCAATGCCAGTTTGCGTTTGTCAGAAGCTCAGATGTCACAGTTTGTTCATAAGGTTTATGATCCCCATGTCCGTCAGAAAGTGAAAGTGCTTGAGAACGGAAGCCACGAGGTTGTACTTGAGGATGACGGGGGTGAAGAAGTCTGTTTGCCTTTTGACCGTAGGGACGGTTATTATGTCTGTGAACTGTCTTTCCGCTTGGAACAACCACATTTAACGAACGTAATGAGACTTTTGTTCTCTGCTTTCAAAGGTTCTGGCCTGGTAACCAGAGTATATAGTGGATTCATGATGATGTATTATTATCAGGAAGGCCGCGTTCGCAAGATCGTGGAATATTCCCGGGACTCTTATAAGCTCGTGTTCGAGCATAAGGATACGGCGGGTAGGCTGCAGCGACTGTACCACAACAATGATGTGGAGCAGGAGATCAGTGGTATTCAAGAGAGCATCAATGCTTTGCTTGATTCGCGTTTTGCAGCGAATGATCCCGTGGTGGTTAATCAAATTGACGATCAGCTTCGCGAGCATTCACGTCGATTGTTCGTCCTGGAAGCCTAGAGCTTTCAAGGGGTAGGATCATCTTTTTGACCTAGTCACCAACAGAACTGCAATCACATAAATTACTATTGTAGGCTACCCTTTAGTTAGGGTAGCCTTTTTGCTGGCATGAACTGGGCACAGCTGTAAAAAAAAGTGTTGCAATTGTCTACAATAGATGTTATTTTTAATCTCGTTGAAAACAATATAGGAACCAGGATTCACTCAGGACATGGAGATGTTGCGAGACATTTTTCCCTCGAGCAGTGAATGACGTAGGTCCTAGCGGATGAAATTTTTTCAAACATTTTATTCCTAGGAAGGGGGAACCGGAAGATGGATTATTCAACTTTCGGAAGACACGTTGCTGTTGATACTTGGGGAGTAGATTTTGAGTTGCTGAATAATGCTGAGCTTCTTCAGGAGTATATGGTGGAAGCAGCCGAAGCTTGCGGTGCTACCGTGTTATCCATGCAATCCAGGCAGTTCGAGCCTCAAGGTGCTACAGTACTTGTATTACTGTCGGAGAGCCATCTCTCGATTCACACGTATCCTGAGAGAGGGTTTGCTGCAATTGATTGTTACACTTGTGGTGAATGGGTTGATCCACAATTAGCTGTCGATTACCTGGTGTCCGTTTTGAAGCCGGAGAAGACCTTTGCCAAGAAATTGGTTCGCGGCATGGGCGAGATGGAAGTAGCCACACCTGAGATCAATAAAGTAGAATTCGTCTAAAGATAAATTTAATCCTGTTCTATAAAAGCCAGAAATGGGAAATATAGAATAACCATGGGACATTTCCATGGTTATTTGTTTATTTGTGGAAATTCATAAATAATTCAAAAATCTCTGCTTATTTTGCCGAGTAACAGACTGGCCCTGTGATATAATTAACATTGTTTGTGTTGGAATCATGCTTTAGGTAGGAGTTCAAAAAGGTCGATTTAACAGCACCGAGAGGGTTAAAGGAAGCTGGGACTGAGAAGTGGAACGTACCTTTTGGGTACATGAGCAACAGAAATCCCGATAAATTCAAACCTCGATGCCGAGTTATTTCATGATTCACTTTAAGATCCAAGTGGACCTTTTGAATATCCTCTTAAGTCTTGTGGAGGCAGGTGAACTTCTATGCACATTGTCGTTGTCGGACTAAATTATCGGACGGCACCTGTGGAGGTCAGAGAACGTTTTGCATTTTCAGAACAGGATATGCCGCAGGCGCTGCTGGAATTAACACGTACCAAAAGTGTGATGGAAGGAGTAATTCTTGCGACCTGCAACCGCACGGAAGTCTATGTAGTTGTTGATCGGCTGCATATGTGCGGATATTATATCCGTAGTTTTATGGAGAAATGGTTTGGTATTCCACGCGAGGAATTTACCAAGCATTTATATATGTATGAAGAGGAGCAAGCGGTTCGTCATTTGTTCAGGGTAGCCAGCGGGCTGGATTCCATGGTGCTTGGGGAGACGCAAATTCTTGGCCAGGTACGCAGTGCGTTTTTGCTTGCACAAGGGGAGAAGGCTACCGGTAAATGGTTTAATATGTTGTTCAAACAAGCGATTACTCTTAGTAAACGTGCTCATTCAGAGACGGCGATTGGCGAGAGTGCGGTCTCGATTAGCTATGCGGCTGTGGAGCTCGGCAAGCGTGTATTTGGCAGCTTCTCCGGGAAGCGGGTTCTGATCCTTGGCGCCGGAAAAATGAGCGAATTGACAGCGAAGCATTTAAGCGGCGGGGGAACGGAAGAGGTGCTCGTTGCAAACCGAACCTTTACTCGGGCGCAAGAGCTGGCTAGTAAGTTTGACGGAACGCCATGCACAATGCAGGAGGCGATGCGGCGACTATCTGAAGTGGATATTCTGATCAGCTCCACCGGGGCAGAAGGATATGTGCTTACTTCCGCGCAGGTAACCAAGAGCATGGGGCTTCGTCCGGATCGTCCGTTGTTCATTATTGATATTGCTGTACCGCGTGATATCGAGCCGTCGATTGGCGAGCTTCCGAATGTGTTCCTCTATGATATTGATGATCTGGAGGGAATCGTTGAGAGCAATATGGAAATGCGCCGCGGAGAGGCCATCCTTATCGAGCGGATGATCGAAGAGGAGATTGCTGCTTTTACCGGCTGGTTGCAAACCCTGGGCGTTCAGCCTGTTATTCGAGCGCTGCAAGAGAAATCGTCTGCGATTCATGCAAGCACATTGGACAGCTTGTTCAACAAGCTGCCTGACCTGGGTGAACGGGAACGCAAAGTAATTGCCCGTCTAACGAAGAGCATCGTGAATCAGATGATGCATGATCCAATTAAACGGATCAAGGAAATGAGCGGGGAGGAGAACGGTCTGGCGGCGCTGGATATGTTTACCAAGATATTTGCTCTGGAGGAGCAGCTTGAGGAGCAGAGCGCATCTATGGAGGCGTTGGCTGTGGAAGCCCCGGTTCCGGAGCCGATTGCAGTTGGCGTGGAAGTTAGTCCGGATAAGGTGCCTGTTCCGATGATGAAGGCTTCGGTCTGAATATTTTATCCGTTTAAAGTTTGTATCTAGAAAGTCTTATTTCAGCACGGAAGCATATGGTTCTGATGCGCGTTTCTCCAAAACGCTTCAGTTGCTTGAAGCCAGGGATAAGGCGCGATACGTTTTTATGAAAAACGGCTTCGTAGACCTGTGTTTGTAGCAGCAACATGAGTACCTGAGATGTTTTTGGGATAAACATGACCTCGTTAGTATTCGCTTAGCTTGTAGCTCGGCTGAATTCAAGACTCAACGGTTGATCAAGCTGCCCGTGCTGCTTCGTGATCAGAGGGGAACTTGTTAAATAACCTCTTAAAGAATGCTATGCCCTGAGGCCACTGCTTTGATTCTGATTGCCACCGCACCATTTGCAGGCAGGAAGGTCAGGCGGATCGGCAACGGGGCTTGTTTTTTTATTAAAGAACATTTACAGGTTGAGTCTTCGTACTCAAAAGCTCGATGGCAAAATACGACAGGGTAGGGTATCCTATACTCATTATTATATTTTACGTTGCGAGTTCAAAAAAACTGAACTCGACTATTGATTGGCTTGTTAAAAGCGGACTCGGGAGTGGGTGTTGGATGACGCATTATGTCCCTGTTATGCTTGATCTTCAAGGCCGCAAATGTATTCTGGTGGGCGGAGGGCTTGTTGCAGAGCGGAAGGCGGCGGCACTACAGCCCGCTGAAGCCGAGATCCAGGTCATCAGCCCTAAGCTAACCCCTAAGCTCCTTCGAGCTTGGCAACAAGGGCAGATTAGCTGGAATGCGCGCTGTTATAAGCAAGGTGACTTGCAGGGAGCTTTTATGGTTTTTGCCGTAACGGATCAATTGTCTGTTAACGATCAGGTTGCCGCTGAAGCCCATAAGCTGGGAATTATGGTTAACCACGCTGGGGAAGGTGCCCGGGGATCATTTATTACGCCTAGCTCCTTCAGGCGAGGAGAACTGATCGTTGCTGTATCTACTTCCGGTGCGGCGCCAGAGGCGGCCAAGAGAATAAGCGCCGAGATCGAAGAGCAGTTCGGAGATGAGTACGAGGAGTATATCCGTTTTTTGTCATGGGCCAGACTGGTGATTAAGAGGCGAGTGATTGATGTCGCTCAAAGGAAGCGATTATTTCAGAAGTTGGCTACGATCGATGTTTTGAAGGGAATAAGGACCGGTGATTTTTCGCTAAGCAGTGAGGAAGAACTGTTGTCTTGGATAAATGTTCAGCAGGAGGAGTAGGGAATGACGAAGCGTACGATAGTTGTCGGAACAAGACAAAGCCAATTAGCTCTAACCCAGACGGGACAGGTTATCGATGCCTTGGAGAAGCTCTGCGCGCAGCATGGGCTCCCGTTCCAGTTTGAAATTCGCAAGATCGTGACGAAGGGTGACCGTATTTTAGATGTGACTCTGTCCAAAGTAGGCGGTAAAGGCTTATTTGTCAAAGAGATCGAGCAGGCTATGCTCGAGAAGGAGATTGACTTAGCGGTACATAGCATGAAGGATATGCCTTCCGAGCTGCCGGAGGGGCTCATCAATGGGGCCATTCCGCAGCGGGTTGAACCCAGGGATGCATTAATCTCCAAAGAGGGGCTCTCCCTGGAGGAACTGCCGCATGGCGCTAAGGTAGGTACTAGCAGCTTGCGTCGTTCCAGTCAGCTTCGTGCGAAGCGCCCCGATTTACAGCTGGAGTCGATTCGTGGAAATATTGATTCCCGTCTGCGCAAGCTGGGGACAGAAGGTTTCGACGCGATTATTCTAGCAGCGGCCGGGCTCACACGGATGGGCTGGGAAGATCGGATTTCATCATTGCTGCCGGTTGATATCTGTCTTCCGGCGGTTGGACAAGGAGCTCTTGGACTAGAGTGCCGTGAAGATGATGAGGAACTTAAAGCTCTGTTGTCTTTGTATAACGATCGCCTGACTTCCCTTACCGTTACTGCGGAACGGCGCTTCCTCGCTGTATTGAACGGCGGCTGCCAGGTACCGATTGGAGCCTTTGCAGTGTGGAATGGAGCGGCTGATGGTAAGGCGGCTGGCCCGGGAACAGGATCGATTACTCTGACTGGAATGGTCGGTGCGCCTGACGGAAGCCTGATTCTAAAAGAAAGCCTTACCGGAGACGACCCGGTTCAGCTTGGGGAAGATGTAGCACAGAAATTGATTTCACAAGGTGCAGATCGAATATTGGCTGCGGTCAGGGAGTGATGGAGAAGTGGCTGGAGCTGGTAAAGTATATTTAGTTGGCGCAGGCCCAGGCGATGCGCGCTTAATTACGCTGAAGGGGCTGGAGTGCCTGGAAAAAGCGGACGCAGTCGTATATGATCGACTGGCCAATCCGAGCCTCTTGACCCGGGCGAAGCGCGGCGCCGAGAAGATTTATGTAGGCAAGACGGTGAATCGACACACGATGAAGCAGGAGGAAATTAATCAACTGCTTGTTGATCTCGCGCTGTCGGGCAAGATCGTCGTTCGTCTCAAGGGCGGAGACCCGACGATCTTTGGCCGCGTTGGTGAAGAAGCCGGATTGCTGCGGCAACACCGGATTCCGTATGAGATTGTTCCGGGCATAACCGCGGCAATTGCTGTCCCTGCATATGCTGGTATTCCCGTTACCCACCGAGATATTGCCTCATCCTTATCGATCATTACCGGGCATGAGAGCCAAGACAAGCTGGACCTATCGATTGATTGGGCCAAGCTGACCCAGGCTACGGGGACGCTCGTCTTTATGATGGGACTGGCCAAAATCGGCCATATATCCGCACAGCTAATCAACCACGGCAGACCGCCGGAGACGCCGGTGGCTCTTATTCGCTGGGGGACCCGCGCGGAGCAGGCCGTTTTGATCGGCACGCTGGAAGATATCGAACAGAAGGTACTGGCGGCGAAATTTGAATCACCCGCTGTAATCGTCGTCGGCGAGGCGGTCCGGCAGCGCGAGCTGCTGAAGTGGGCCGAGGATATGCCTCTGTTCGGCGCGAGGTTCCTGGTCACCCGTTCCCGCTCCCAAGCAAGCGAATTAGTGAAGCAAATCGAGGAGCTGGGCGGAGAAACCTATGAATTCCCGGTCATTGAGACGGTGATGCCGAATCCGGAATATTTACATGCAACGGCTAAGGATCTGGAGGATCTGGAGCAGTATGATTGGGTATTCTTCACAAGCGTCAATGGGGTAGAGTATTTCTTCAGGCATCTGGACAGACTTGGGAAAGACATTCGCGCATTGCACGCCGCCCGCATTGCCGCGGTGGGTCCAGCGACCAAGGAAGCGCTGCGCCGTTACGGAATTGCTGCTGAGGAGCTGCCTGGCCATTTTCAGGCTGAAGGTTTGTTCGAAGCTTTTGATCAGCAATTGCTGGCCGGTCAGAAAGTGCTTCTTGCCCGTGGCAATCTGGCGCGCTCCTGGCTGGCTGAGGTGCTTCAGAACAGAGGACTTAACGTGACGGATGCGGTTATGTATGAGACGGTACCAACCGCGGATGAAGACGATGAATTGCTTAAGCTGCTGGAGCAGGGCGGAATTCATGCCGTTACCTTTACCAGCTCGTCGACGGTGACCAATTTGCTGTCGGCTTTGAGCAGGATGGGGGTGCCTGACCCTGTTCAGGCCCTTGCAGGCGCTGCAATTTGCTGTATCGGTCCAGTTACTGCAAAGACGGCAGCGCAAGCTGGATTAAACGTGGCGGTGACCGCTGAGGAGTCCACGATTCCAAGTCTGGTGACCGGGTTATGTGCCTGGAAGCAAGCTCAAAATTTATACAACCGTTAACCATCTTATAGAACTAGGAGGAATTATATATGGCTTTTCCAATTGTAAGACATCGCCGTTTGCGTCAATCTGCGGGCATTCGTGGCCTCGTGCGTGAGACGGTATTAACTGTGGATGATTTCATTCAACCGATCTTTGTCGTTCCTGGCAGCGGCATTAAGAAAGAAATAACCTCAATGCCTGGGGTATATCAATTTTCGCTGGATACGTTGGAGCAAGAGGTTAAGGAAATTGCCGAACTGGGAATCCGTGCGGTATTGCTGTTCGGTATACCGGAGTCCAAGGACAGTGTGGGCTCGGGAGCCTATGCCGAGGACGGCATCGTGCAGCAGGCTACGCGCAAGATCAAATCGTTGTATCCGGATCTGCTTGTTGTGGCTGATACTTGCTTATGCGAGTTCACAGATCACGGGCATTGCGGCATGGTGCATACGTATGAGCGCGACGGCCATGTATGCGGCGATGTGCTGAATGATGAATCGCTGGAATTGCTGGTTCGCACGGCGGTCTCGCAAGCGGGGGCAGGAGCTGACATTATCGCTCCATCTAACATGATGGACGGCTATGTTGCAGCGATCCGCGCCGGATTGGATGAAGCTGGCTTCAGCCAGGTGCCGATTATGGCATATTCCGTGAAATATGCTTCCGCATTCTACGGTCCATTCCGTGAGGCTGCTGATTCAGCTCCACAGTTCGGTGACCGCAAGACGTATCAGATGGACCCGGCTAATGTTCGGGAAGCATTGCGCGAGGCCGAGTCTGATGTGCTGGAGGGAGCGGATATGCTGATGGTGAAGCCGGCTCTGGCTTTCCTCGATGTGCTTCGTGTCGTTCGCGATCAATTTGACCTGCCGCTTGTCGCTTACAATGTTAGTGGAGAATACTCGCTTGTAAAAGCTGCGGCCATGCAAGGCTGGATTAACGAACGCGCCATTGTAACGGAGATGTTGCTTGGCATGAAGCGGGCAGGCGCGGATATTATCATTACGTATTTTGCCAAGGATGCTGCGCGTTGGCTGCGTGAAGGCAAATAATTGGTTTCAATAGATTCTACCGAATAAGGTGAGGAGTGAAGCTGCAATGAATGACAAGCTCGGACGCAAGCAGGATGGACGTTCCTTTACGGCTTTTGAGGAAGCGAAGCAATATTTGCCTGGAGGTGTAAATAGTCCAGTGCGGGCTTATAAGTCCGTCGGATTAACACCGATCTATGCGGAGCATGCCTCCGGTTCAAGAGTATATGATATCGACGGCAACAGCTATATCGACTATGTAGGCTCCTGGGGACCGCTCATTATGGGCCATGCTCATCCTGAAGTGGTAAAGGCGCTTCAAGAGGCTGCTGCCAAGGGGACGAGCTTTGGCATGCCTACATTGCTGGAGACGGAGATGGCGAAGCTGGTTGTAGAGCGCGTGCCATCCATCGATATCGTACGGATGGTTAACTCAGGTACGGAAGCGACGATGAGCGCTATCCGGCTAGCGCGGGGATATACAGGCAGAAGCAAAATTTTGAAATTCGAAGGCTCTTACCATGGTCATGCGGATAGTCTGCTGATCAAGGCTGGCTCCGGGGTTGCTACATTAGGCCTCCCGGACAGTCCCGGCGTCCCCGAAGGGGTGGCTTCCAACACGATCGCTGTGCCTTACAATGATCTGGAATCGGTTGAGTTGGCATTCAAGCGCTTTGGCGAAGAGATTGCGGGTGTCATTGTTGAGCCGGTAGCCGGCAATATGGGCGTTGTGCCGCCGCAGCCAGGCTTCCTTGAAGGTCTGCGTCGTCTGACGACAGAGTATGGCAGCGTGCTTATATTTGATGAAGTGATGACCGGATTTCGGGTAGGCTTGAACTGTGCACAAGGTCGCTTCGGCATCACACCGGATTTAACCTGTCTGGGCAAAGTCATCGGAGGCGGCTTGCCTGTCGGCGCATATGGCGGCAAGAAGGAGATCATGGAACAGATTGCTCCGTCCGGTCCTATCTATCAAGCGGGAACATTAAGCGGTAATCCGCTGGCGATGACCGCTGGCTTTACGACTTTGTCGCTCTTGACTCCAGAAGTATATGATCGTCTTGAGAACTTGTCGGCCAAATTGGAGGCAGGCTTTACGGCCAATGCGAAGGAGCGCGGACTGGCTTGTACGATCAACCGTGTTGGTTCAATGATGTGTCCATTCCTGACGGATCAGGCAGTCACCAACTTTGAGACAGCTAAGACGAGTGACCTCGATTTGTTCCGCCGCTACTTCGCGGCGTTGTCCGAGGAAGGAATTAATGTTGCGCCATCTCAATTTGAAGGCATGTTCATCTCGGGCGTGCATACAGATGAAGATATCGAGCTGACCATTGAAGCGCATCGCAATGCGCTGAGACGGCTGTGAGTTTGAAGTCGGCAGGGCAGAGGCGGGGGGAATGGCTGGAGCTGATGCCAGGCCGACTGCCGATGCCGGAGAATGGCGGACGGTATGAGGCGGTTATGGCCTGGCTGCAAGAGGAATTGGCAGCCCCGCCCAAGCTTTTGAAGACGCTTGAGGCTGAGGGCGGTATCAAGCTGGCGGGCGATCGTCTCCGTCTGCTTGTGTTCCCGCCCAAGCAATCGTCTTTTGCACCGATCGGCACACCTCCGGAGATCTTGTATGAGGATGACTTCTGTCTTGTCGTACATAAGCCGGTGGGGGTTAAGGTTCATCCGGACGGAGAAAGCCGTGAGCCCACACTGGCAAACCAAGTTTGTGCTATTTATGCGGAGCGTGGGGAGAAGGTAGCCCCGCTTCACATTCATCGGCTGGATGAATATACCTCCGGTCCGGTGCTGTACGCGAAGAATGCTTACGCCCAGCTTAAGCTTGATGCGGCGATGGCACACAAAGAGATCTCCAGGGTATACGTTGCACTTGTGCAAGGGACAGTAAGTCCGACACTTAGAATCATTGATGAGCCGATCGGGCGGGACCGGCATCATAATCAGCGTCGGCGTGTCTCTCCATCCGGGCAAAGAGCGGTTACGCATATTGAACTGGTAGAGACATTAAATCAGGCGAGCTTGGTGCGATTGACACTGGAAACCGGAAGAACGCATCAAATTCGCGTCCATTTAAGTTATGCCGGGCATCCCCTGCTTGGAGATGCTTTGTATGGAGGCAGCACAAAGCTGCTTCCCTACCAGGCGCTGCATGGCGAGAGCCTAACCTTTGCCCATCCGCTTACTGGTGAGCTGATTCGAGTAGATGATCCTTGGCCCCAGGAATGGCACCGGTTGCGCAAGCAGCTGGCTTTGTCCTAGTTATATATAGTTCTGAAAGAGTGTGCCTGGAAATAGAAGGCATGCTCTTCTTTTTTTAGCATATAGATAGAATGAGCGAAGATTTGGACCATCCATCTTTATGTACGTGTTCAAAAAGTTCGGCTTTCAACACCGCTTTATGTTTTACTTCGTGATCAAAAGAGACTTTTTGAACAACCTTTTAAGGGGATGTGGGTCATATTCGGATTTGCTAAAAAAGGAGGTAGTTGTTCTTGGTAGATCATTCCTACGGCCTGCGTTTTGATATTTACGAGCGCGTCCATCTATCCGAAGATGTGATCGGCATCGAGGAACTGGAGGAGATTGAACTTTTTCCGAAAATCCAAGTATATCCCGGTGATGAATATGCAGCTCTGCGCGGTCATTTATTGTTGTCAGGCCTTTATCGCGGTGAGGGAGAGAGTCGGGAGCTGGAGCATTGGATCCCTGTTGAGATTACGATTCCACTCAGTCGGGTTAACAAGCTAGAGGAGATTACAGTAGAAATCGAAAATTTTGACGTAGATCTGCTTAGCGCTCGCAGCTTGAATATTACGGGAGTTCTGTCTTTGCAGGGAATTGAGACGGCCACTATGCGTTCCGAGGCGGAAGAATGGATGGACAGGGAGTATGTTGCCGCGCACGAACCGGTTATTGGAACGGGAGAAGTGGGGGAGGCTCAGTCCCAGCAGGACAATTATTCGTATCAGGTACCAGAGGTTTCGGTAGATCATTCATATGTTGCACAGGAGGCTTTCCCATCCGCACAGCAGTACGGGGCCCGCGAGCAGCACGAAGAACAGAATGAAGAGACGTTGTCATGGTTAGACTCAGCTCCCTTATTGACACCGACATTTACAGCGGACAAGGGGCTTAATGAGGGAGAGCCGTCATTGGAGGCTGCGCAGTGGGAAGATTCAGAGGCAGAGGAGCCTAATGCGGCGGTATGGTCTGAAGATCAAGAGCAAGTGAATGCCCATTCCGAACGAGCGGATGAGGCGGAAGCTGTGTTGAAGACAGATAGCTATGCGGAGGCTGAAGTGGAGGATGTGACCGCGGAGGTTGAAGAAGCAGAGGCTGTAGAAGTATTCGAGGAAAGTGTTCAACAGGAGAAGGAAGAAGGAGCGCATGCGCAGGAAGAGAAGAAGGAGCTGAAGGTTGCCTTTGGCAGCAAGGATCGCGATGAAGGCTTTGGCATCAGCAAGCTATTGCACAACCGTCCGGAGAAGGATGGTGGTGTAGAGTACTTCGAAGAAGAAATTGTTATTCCTGATCAGGAAGAGGGAGAAGAAGTCCGCTGGAAGAGCCTGTTCCTGGGCAATACCGAGGATCAGACTCCGTTCCGCAAGGTTCGCCTCGTGATTGTACAACGGGAAGAGACGCTGGATGATATCGCGGAGCGCTATCAGCTTAGCACGCGCGAACTCCAACTGTACAACCGACTGTCCGAGCATGATCTGGCGGAAGGACAAGTGTTATATATCCCTTGATATTATATTGAGGCTCCCCTTACAGCGCGGTGCATTGCTGCATGACGGCGGCTATGCATAGGCAGGTGAAGGAGCGTTTGCAAGGACTATCCAGAGGACCGTTATGGTCAGTCTGGATAGTCCTTTTCTTTATGCTTCAGCCAACTTCAACTTCTAACGGAACGTACAGACGCTATTTGGGCAAATAAGCTGCGATATAAAACGTAACGGAACTGAGTGCGCTTATTTGGTGGAAATTCTGCTCTAATGGGCTGATTTGAGGCAAATAGAGAACCGTATTTCCGTTAAAATTTCAAATCGCTCAATATGGTAGAAATAAGGGCTGTCATTTCCGTTAAAGCGGATTGAGAGGTTAAGGGAGTAGCTAAGAGCCAAATGATAATATATTGAGGCTCCCCTTACAGCGCGCGGTGCATTGCTGCATGACGGCGGTCATGCATAGGCAGGTGGAGGAGTGTTTGCAAGGACTATCCAGAGAACCGTTAAGGTCCAGTCTAAATGGTCCTTTTCTTTATGCTTCAGCCAACTTCAACTTCTAACGGAACGTGCAGACGCTATTTGGGCAAATAGGCTGTAATGTAAAACGTAACGGAACTGAGTACGCTTATTTGGTGGAAATTCTGCTCTAATGGGCTGATTTGAGGCAAATAGAGAACCATATTTCCGTTAAAATTTTAAATCGCTCGATATGGTGAAAATAAGGGCTGTCATTTCCGTTAAAAGCGGATTTGGAGATTAAGGGACAAGATGAATTAGAGAACAGCAGAGTACAGCTCGGGGAATAGCTAGAGAGTAGCGGGAGAACAGTTAAAGAGGCAGTTTGGGAAATGCTAGAGAGTAGTTGAGAACGCTAAAGAGGCAGTTCGGGGAACAAAGAGAGGGCAGATAAGGAACAAATAAGTGCAGAGGTAAGGAAAAGCTAGAGAGCAGTTGGGAACAACTCGGGGGGCATCATAGGGAATGTAGGTAAAGCTATGGAACAGCTAAAGAGTAGCTAAAGAGTACTAAAGAGTACTAAAGAGTACTAAAGAGTACTAAAGAGTAGCTAAAGAGTACTAAAGAGTAGCTAAAGAGTAGCTAAAGAGGCAGCTTGAGGAACTGGTAGGGCGTAGCAAGGGAACAACTAATGGCAGAAGTAAGGAAGAGCTAGAGAGCAGTTAAGGAGGAGATAGAAGCGCTGGTAATACTATGGGAACATCTAAAAAGCAACTAAAGAGCAACTAAAGGGTCTCAAAAAAGCTTAAGAGGTAGTTTGGAGGATAGATAGGGAGTAGTTAGGAACAACTATGCAGAGGTCACCTAGAAAACAGCTGAGGAGCAGATCAGGGAATAGCTCACTAACCGCTAGGAGGCGGAGCTAAGAAACAGTCATAACCTTGGAGATGCTCGAGGAACAGATAGGTAGTAACGAAGGAACAGCTAAGAACAGCCAAAGAACAGCCAAAGAAAACATCTAAGAACCAGCGAGAGACAAGGTGGGCTAATTGTGCGTTTGTCATATTGACTCACAGCCTCATCCACGTTATGATAATATAGATTTTACAAAGTTATGCTATTTCTTATTTTCTAAGACACCTATTGTTATCAAAATAAGATTTTCTGAACACACTAATGTAAAGACTTGGAACGGGAAGAGTAGGAAGTGAGCCCTTCAGAGAGCGGAGTTGTATCGCTGGAAGATTCCGCAGGATACTGCTATCCGAAGTCGCCCGGGAGTCGTCCGTTTGAACTGGTGATGTCTCACCTTTAGAGCGGGCCGGTTGCAGCCGTTATCTGTATAAGTGTCGCAAGCGACAAGCTGTGCTTGACTGCATGGCGAGGCGAAATCCAGCAGCTTGCGAAACAAAGGTGGTACCGCGAAAGATAAAGCCTTTCGTCCTTTGAGACGAGAGGCTTTTTGTGTTTTCTGCCGTCGCGAATCATTACGGGCTTCTTGAATTTATTGGCCTGAATTCGCCTAGGCAATGCTGAATTGTTAATGGAGGTTGAAGCAAAATGACAGAAAACCAAGCATCACCAACTACGGCAGAGATGCCAACGACTTATGATCCGAAAGCTGCGGAGAACAAATGGTACCGCTACTGGATGGAGAATGAGTTCTTCAAAGCGGGCATGCGGCCTGAAGCCGAGCCTTTTACGATCGTAATTCCACCGCCTAACGTAACGGGTATGCTGCATATTGGACATGCGCTTGACTTCACGCTGCAGGATATTCTGATCCGTACCAAGCGGATGCAGGGCTATGACGCCTTATGGCTGCCGGGCTCGGACCATGCGGGAATCGCGACGCAGACCAAAGTGGAGCAAAAACTGCGTGAGCAAGGGATAAGCCGCTATGATCTAGGCCGTGAGAAGTTCCTTGAGAAAGTGTGGGAATGGAAGGAGCAGTATGCGAATACGATCCATGAACAATGGGCCAAAATGGGTCTGTCGCTTGACTATTCCCGCGAGCGGTTTACGCTAGATGAAGGTCTGTCTCAGGCGGTTCGCGAAGTATTCGTGAAGCTGTATGAGAAGGGTCTGATTTATAAAGGCAGATATATCATCAACTGGGACCCGGTTGCTCGTACGGCATTGTCCGATATTGAAGTCGAGTACAAGGAAGTTAACGGACATTTGTATCATCTTCAATATCCGCTTAAGGATGGGGACGGATATATTACGGTTGCCACGACACGTCCGGAGACGATGCTCGGCGATACAGCAGTCGCTGTTCATCCTAAGGATGAGCGCTACAGCCACTTGATCGGCAAATCGCTGCTTCTGCCGATTGTGAACCGCGAAATTCCGATCATCGCTGATGATTATGTTGACAAGGAATTCGGTAGTGGCGCAGTTAAGATCACCCCGGCTCATGATCCGAATGACTTCGAGGTAGGGCAACGCCATGATCTGCCGCAGATTATCGTCATGGACGAGAGCGGTAAGATGAACGATGCGGCTGGCAAGTATGTGGGCCTGGATCGCAGTGAATGCCGCAAGCAGATCGTGAAGGATTTGCAGGATATGGGCGTATTGATTAGAATTGAGGATCACCTGCATCAGGTAGGCCATAGTGAACGGACCGGGGCAGTTATAGAGCCTTATCTGTCCATGCAATGGTTCGTCAAAATGAAGCCGCTCGCTGAAGCTGCAATTGCAGAGCAAAACTCGGGCAAAGGTGTAGAATTCATTCCGGAACGGTTCGAGAAAACCTATCTGCAATGGATCGAGAATGTTCGCGACTGGTGTATTTCCAGACAATTATGGTGGGGACATCGTATTCCGGCCTGGTATAGCGAAGAGACCGGAGAGATGGTTGTTGCCCGCAGCGAGGAAGAAGCCCGCGCCAAGCTCGGACGGGATGACCTTAAACAGGATGAGGATGTACTGGATACATGGTTCAGCTCTGCCTTGTGGCCGTTCTCGACGCTAGGTTGGCCAAATGAGGAGAGCGAGGATTTCAAACGCTACTTCCCAACGGACGTACTGGTTACCGGATATGATATTATTTATTTCTGGGTAGCCCGTATGATCTTTACCTCGCTTGATTTCACAGGCAAGATGCCCTTTAAACATGTATTAATGCATGGTCTTGTTCGCGATAGCGAGGGCAAGAAGATGTCCAAATCCCTGGGCAATGGGGTAGACCCGCTTGACATTATCGAGAGATACGGCGCGGATGCAATGCGCTATATGATCTCGACGGGCAGTACGCCGGGTCAGGATGTTCGCTTCCATTGGGAACGTGTAGAACAAGCGCGCAATTTTGCCAATAAGATATGGAATGCCTCGCGCTTCGCTCTGATGAACATGGAAGGAGTGTCCTATGAGGACATCGACATTAGCGGTGACCTTTCAACTTCGGATCGCTGGATTTTGCATCGGTTTAATGAGACGGCTCGGGATGTGACGCGTCTTATCGATTCCTATGAATTTGGCGAAACCGGTCGTGTATTGTACAATTTCATCTGGGATGATCTTTGCGACTGGTATATTGAATTCGCGAAGCTGAGCTTCTATGGCGAAGACGCGGATGCCAAGCGCAAGACCCAATCGGTGCTTGCTTATGTGCTCGATCGCACGCTGAGACTGATCCATCCGTTCATGCCGTATATTTCCGAGGAAATATGGCAGCATTTGCCGCACAATGGCGATACGATTACTTTGGCTGAATGGCCTAAGTATGACCCTGCCCTGGAAGCACCTGATGCAGTTCAGGAAATGAATCTACTGATCGATATTATTCGCTCGGTCCGCAACATTCGTGCTGAAGTGAACGTACCGATGAGCAAAAAAATCGAGCTGATCGTTAAGCCGAGCTCCGCTGAGTTGCTTGACATCCTTAACCGTAACGAGCACTATGTTCGCCGGTTCTGTAACACGTCGGATTACGAAGCATCGCTAACGGTAGAAGCGCCGGATAAAGCAATGACCGCGATTGTCACAGGAGCGGAATTATATCTGCCGCTGGCCGGCCTGATCGATATCAGCCAGGAAATCGCTCGTCTGGAAAAAGAAATCGACCATTTGAATAAAGAAGTAGAACGTGTGGAGAAGAAATTGTCTAATCAAGGTTTTGTCGCTAAAGCACCTGCCAAGGTGATTGAAGAAGAGCGTGCCAAGATGGATGATTACTCTGCCAAACGCGACAAGGTGCTTGCACGAATCAATGAATTAAAAGCCTAGTGCCAAATTGCCTCTACGTCCTAGAAATAGAACAATCGGATTGTTATCAGAGGTAACAGTCCGATTGTTCTGCGCTGAGGCGTTAAGGACTTGGATCAGGGAACAGGCATTCTGCAATCGATAATTTAACGATATGAGGTTGTTCAAAAAGTTCCGGTTTGACAAGAAAACCAATCGATGTCATTCAAGGATAAGCGACTGCGACGCCAAGGCAGATCTTCTTGTGATATAAAATTTCATCAGCTGCGCTGATAACTGATAAATTCTATATCTAACACGAATCCAATCCGGAAGTGGAATCGCATGGATCTGAACCTGAATTCAGCCGGGCTTAAGCAGAGGCTTGCGAAGTCATGTTTCCAACAGAAACGTCTCAGGCGTGCTTGTACAAGCTATAAGCATACGTTTCAGGATTCGTTTTCTTCAGAAACTTGCAGCTCTGCTCCCTTGCTTCTGGTATTATCCAACTGAGGCGTTTCGAAGAAACGAATACCGAATGGATGAGCTTGGTGCTGAAATCCGACCTTTTTTGAACATGCACTATATATGTTTGGACTACCTCTATATCTATATAAATCATAGACGAAGGTGAATTTCATGGGGGCTCATACTGAGAAAGGAAACAAGCGATCTCTACAGGATTATAACGAAGCGGTAGAATGGATTAATGGGCTAATTGCGTTCGGGATCCGTCCCGGACTGGGGCGTATTGAGCTCATGATGGAACGTCTGGGCAATCCGCAGCGCAAGCTGAAATTTATCCATGTTGCCGGGACGAACGGCAAGGGTTCTTCATGCGCTTTTTTAACAGCTGCGCTAATGAAGGCCGGTTTTGATGTTGGGACCTTTACTTCTCCTTATATCACCAAGTTTACGAATCGATTTCAATTTAATGGTCAGGACATTCCGGAGGCTACTCTGGTATCATTATCGAATCGGATTCTGCCTCTTGTAGAGGAAATTGCCGATTCAGAGCTAGGTTCGCCAACGATGTTCGAGGTAAGTACAGCGATTGCGATTTTATATTTTGCAGAAGAATGTTATCCTGATGTCGTAGTATGGGAGACAGGTCTCGGGGGAAGGATGGATGTAACAAATATTGTTACGCCTATCGTCTCCTTGATTACAAATATCGGCATGGACCATACCGATGTATTAGGCGATACTATAGAGCAGATTGCCAGGGAAAAGGCCGGGATCATCAAGCCCGGTGTTCCTGTCGTGAGTTGTGCAGAACAGCCGGAAGCGATCGAAGTGCTGCGCCAGACAGCTCAAGAGCAGCGTTCTACCCTATACTTGCTTGGAGAACAGTTCACCTATGAACGGCTGGAGGGTGATGATCATGAGCAATCCATGGACTTTCAAGGTCCGTTCCGGGAGCTTGTACTGAAGCTCTCGCTGCTTGGTGAACATCAATGCAAGAACGCGGCCGGGGTCATGATGGTGCTTGAGGTGCTTCGTCAGTATATGGCTTTTGTGCTGGAGGATGAAGCGGTTCTGTCCGGCTTTCGCAGTACGGCTTGGGCGGGAAGATTGGAGCAGGTGAACAGCGAGCCTCGTATTGTGCTCGATGGAGCGCATAACCCGGAAGGAGCTCAAATGTTAGCCAGGAGCATTCCGGACATCTATAAGTATCGCAAGCTGAATTTGATGATGGGCATGCTGGCAAATAAGCATCATCGTGGCTACTTGGAGCATATATTACCAATAGTGGATACGCTTATTTTGACCGAGCCTGATTTTCGTAAGAAAATGGATGTGGAGGCGCTCCATAGTATTGTGGAGCAGCTTAAAGAAACGAAAGCAAAAGAAAACTTGGAAATTATCGTAGAACGCGACTGGAAAAAGGCTTTAGAGCTGTTGATGTCGCGGACGGAACGGGAGGATTTAGGAGTGGTTACAGGTACGTTGTACATGATTTCTGACGTACGCGCGACTCTCTTACATCACACCGATTCTGAAAAAGGCTGGTGACCATATTGTTAAATACTAGAGAACAACATGTACATTTTATAGGTATCGGCGGTTACGGAATGAGCGCCATCGCCCGTGTAATGCTGGAGATGGGCTATACGGTAACCGGTTCGGATGTAGCTTCCCAGGAATTGATCGAGAAGCTGAAGGCGAAGGGAGCCAAGGTCTATATCGGCCATACGGCTGAGCAGGTTGACGGCGCCGATCTGGTCGTATATTCGACAGCTCTCCCGAAGGACAATGTAGAACGGGTTGAAGCGCAGGAACGCGGTATCCCGGTTCTGCATCGTTCACAAATGCTGGCCCGTCTGCTTAATGAACGGACAGGAGTAGCGGTGGCCGGAGCGCACGGAAAAACGACGACTTCATCGATGATCGCACTTGTGATGGAGCAATGTGGAATCGATCCAACCTATATTATTGGCGGAGAAATCCTGGATATCGGTACAAATGCCAAGGCAGGACAAGGAAAATACGTCGTTGCCGAGGCGGACGAGAGCGATGGTTCTTTTCTTCAATACCATCCTTCGCTAGGAATTGTAACAAATATTGAGGCGGATCATCTGGAGAATTACGGCGGAGATTTCGGACGTCTCAAAGAAGCATACGTCCAATTCCTTAATCAGATTAAACCGGACGGGGCAGCCATCGTCTGCGGCGATGATGATATTCTGGGCGAATTACTGCCTAAGCTGAATTGCAATATCATCACTTATGGAATTGACTCGGTTTGCGATTATAACGCTGAGGATATGGAGCTTGGCGATCGATATGTGTCGTATACTATGAAGCGCGGCGACGAAAAGCTCGGAACGGTAGAGCTGTCGGTTCCGGGTAAGCATAATGTGTATAACTCCATGGCGGCGGTTATTGTTTGCCTGGAGGCAGGGGTTCCATTTGCGGAGATCGCAGCAGCGATCAAGCAATTTCATGGGGCCAAGCGCCGTTTTCAGGTTCTTGGCGATAGCAAAGACATCCTCATTATCGATGATTATGCCCACCATCCGACAGAGATCGAAGCCACGATCGCTGCCGCTAAAGCGACCGGCAAGCGGATTATCGCTGTGTTCCAGCCGCAGCGCTATACGCGAACCTTTTTCCTGCTGGATGCCTTTAGCAGAGCCTTTGGTGGTGCGGATGAGGTGATCATTACCGACATTTATTCACCTGCCGGAGAGAAGCAGATTGAGGGAATCAACTCCTCGAAGCTGGTCGAATTAATTAAGGAGAACAGCAATGCGGGGGCAAGATATTTGCCTGCGAAGCAGGATGTTGTTGCCGATCTGGAGGACCGGCTGCAACCCGGGGATCTTGTGCTGACCATGGGGGCTGGCGATATCTGGAGAGTTGGGGACGAATTATCCAAGCGAATCTCCCAATAGTTTACTTGCATTTGAAAAGTTGATTCGAATAGAGAACCTCCATATTCATGTGTTTGCGTATGAATATGGAGGTTTTTTGGTATGTGCCTACATCTCGCGTAACCGTTTATAAAATTCCTAAGCGCCTGAATTCTTCCTTATTTTCGCAACTTGTCCTTTGAGAAGCATATAATCCGGTTTCAGGACATAAGGTAGGTTAGGAGAATGGACAAGGAGCGTGCGGATCGTGAACAAGGCGAAAATGACCTTTCGGTTTGACAAGCAGGGCAAGGAGATCATAGCTGAGGAACCATTGTATCAGGCATGGATTCATAAGAATGACGGAGCATCAACTTTTGATAGGACGCAGGAAGTGCATGAAAGGGAGCAAGGTCATGACGGGTATATTCAAGCATCAGAGGTTCGTACACCTACGAAATTCAGTCCTTTGAAAGATCAGACACCAGCGCCTCGCAGCCCCGAGGTTCACCCCGTATTGGGACAAGCTGATTCAGGGGAATCGCCGCATTTGAATTCAGAGTATGACGAATATGACTGGGATCGTACAACGGGTACATTTCGTACTGTCGAGACTTTGGTAGATTATAGCGACCCATTTTCAGAATACACCGGGGCAGGCGGAGTTGTAGTCCCTTCCAGTTCTATCAGACCCCCAAAAAACTCCTGGTGGAAGATGGCCGGATCGGTTACCGGAGCGATTGTAACCGGCGCCTTATTCGGTTTTGTGGTTCTATCTATCTTCAATCAGGAGATAACCCTGCCGATTCCTGGCATTAATGTGCCAAAGCAGTCGGCAGCCGGGCAATCCACGGATATCCCTGTCATGGGACAGATCTTTGAAGAAGAGCAGGGGGATGCTAACCCGAAGGAGCTGGTAAATGTCGCCTTGCCGTCCGGGACTTATTATTTTCTTCAATACGGCGTGTTCAGTACGGCTCAAGGCGTTGAGCTAGCTCAGAAGGAGCTGCAATCCTCGGGAGTCGCAGCGGCGAGAGATACGGTAGATACGAAGCGGGTGTATGCAGGGGTATCCGTCGACCGGGAACAGGCCAAACTGCTAAGCAGTCAGCTTAAATCAGCGGGAGTCAATCTGATTCTGCATGAGATAGCCCAGCCTGCTTCGGCGATGATGGAGTATGAGGGAGACACCAAGCCGCTTGAACAATTTCTGGCGCAGAGCGCTGAATTGGTGGAGCTTCTCAGCACATTCTCGGCTGCAAGACTAAGCGATGCTGAGCCGGGTCCGCAGAGCGCGAACCAAATTGCGGAGCTAAGCCAGAAGCATCAGCTATGGACAGAGAGCGCTGCAGCGGTTCGCGGTAATATATCGGTAAATTCGGTAGCGGTGACGGGCTCTATGGAGAAAGCGATGAACAGTGCTATTGAAGCGTTGTCCGAATACAACAAGAAGCCTTCCAAATCGCTTTTGTGGGAAGTACAGGATGAACTGATGCATTTCATTCTAAGCGAGCAGGAACTGCTTCATAGTTAAAATGAATGGAAAGCATAGGAATAACGATGAATCGGGCAGGAAAGGGAATTGGAAATAGTTCCCCCTGCCTTTTTTGTGTTTGTATTGCGGGTGAAATAACCTTATAATAATAAAGTGTCAAAAAATGGCGAGGTTGACAACAGTTTAGTATGTTATATCGTCATTATTTGATATTTACCCCTATTTTAATGCTTGAAGGAGAGACCTAGTCTTGGAATCCAATGTACCACGCCATATTATTTTGGCATCGACCTCACCGCGTCGCCGGGAATTGATTGCTGCCTTAGGGATTCCCTTTGACATTGTTCCTAGCAATGCTGACGAGAGCACATCGGAGAAGTGGACACCAGAGCAAATGGTTCAGGAGCTTGCCAAACGGAAAGCCGAAGCGGTATATCATTCTACATCATTCGACGGAGATTCTGCAGGAATTATTGTCGGAAGCGATACGGTTGTTGTCAGGGATGGGACGGTGCTAGGTAAGCCGCAGAACGAGCAGGAGGCTGCTGCGATGCTGCGTTCTCTTCAGGGCAGGAGCCATATCGTGTATACAGGAGTCGCTTGCATAGACAGCCGGACAGGAGAGACCCTCGTTGACTATCGTTCAACGACCGTTACGATGAAGCCGCTGAATGAGCGTGAGATTGAAGCTTATGCAGCTAGCGGAGAAGGACTCGATAAAGCCGGTGCCTACGCGATTCAAGGCTTGGGAGCAACGATAGTTACAGGTATAGAAGGTTGCTATTTCAATGTTGTCGGCTTGCCGCTATCGTTACTTGTAGATATGCTTGGCCAATTTGGAGTAACAGTATTGTAGATAATGTAACAAAAACAATTGAAAATCCGTTTATTCTAGGAAGTGATAAAGCATATCCTTCCGAATTGAGTTTGTGTCAATAGTTCGTTAAGGACTTGGCAACTAATATTCGGAAGAGAGGGATTCATTTATGGTTATGACACCTTATATGCTGCGTGACTTTCCTAGCGAGGAGCGCCCGCGTGAACGGATGATGAAAAATGGAGCAGGGGCGCTAAGTCAAGCTGAGTTATTAGCGATATTGCTGCGGATAGGAACGAAGAATGAGTCAGCCATCCATATGGCACAGCGGATTCTTGCCGATACTGGCGGTATCCGCGGCCTGGTAGATTTTAGTCTGGAGGAATTGACCCAGATGAAAGGGATCGGGATGGCGAAGGCTGTGCAGATCAAGGCCGGGATTGAACTTGGACAAAGGTTGGCTCAATCACGCTTGCCAGATACGGTAAGTATTCGGAGTCCACAGGATGCAGCCGATCTGCTAATGGAGCAGCTCAGGTATTTATCTAAGGAACACTTTGTATGTCTTTTTTTGAATACGAAAAATCATATCATTGCTCAAGAGACGCTTTCCGTAGGAAGCCTGAACGCCTCGATTGTTCATCCTCGCGAAGTGTTTCGTGCTGCTATCAAATGCAGCAGTGCATCGATCGTCTGCGCTCATAATCACCCAAGTGGAGATCCAACACCAAGCCCGGAGGATATCCGGATGACGCGTCGCTTGTGTGAAGCTGGCGAGATTGTGGGAATTGATGTACTCGATCACGTCGTGATTGGAGACGGTCAATTCGTAAGTTTGAAGGAGCAGGGTTTGATGTAATATAATTGATTAGATACAGGAAGAAAGGAAGATTACAGCATGTTTGGTGGCTTTTCGAAGGATTTAGGAATTGATTTGGGGACTGCGAATACCCTTGTTTATATCCGTGGCAAAGGAATTATTGTGAGGGAGCCTTCAGTGGTTGCCATCCATACTGATAATAAGAATATCGTAGCCGTAGGGGAGTCAGCTAAGAAGATGATCGGCAGAACTCCAGGCAATATCCGTGCGATTCGCCCGATGAAGGACGGAGTTATCGCGGATTTCGATACGACGGCAACGATGATTAAATATTTCATTCGTCAGGCGCAAAAACAGCGTTCGATGTTCCAACGCCATCCTAACGTCATGGTGTGTGTTCCTTCGGGAATTACTGCGGTGGAACAGCGTGCAGTAGAGGATGCAACGAAGCAGGCGGGTGCCCGTGAGGCTTATACAATTGAGGAGCCTTTTGCTGCAGCGATTGGTGCCGATCTTCCGGTATGGGAACCAACAGGTAGCATGGTCGTAGATATCGGTGGCGGTACGACAGAGGTTGCAGTTATCTCCCTTGGCGGGATCGTAACAAGCAAATCGGTGCGTGTAGCCGGTGATGAAATGGACGAATCGATCATTCAATATATTAAACGTCAATATAATTTAATGATCGGGGAAAGAACGTCCGAGCAGCTTAAGATGGATGTCGGTTCTGCGCTCGCATTGGAGAAGGTTGAGACGATGGAGATTCGTGGACGCGATTTGGTTACCGGATTGCCGAAGACGATCACAATTACTTCCGATGAGATTACCGAAGCGCTTAATGATACGGTGAGTGCGATTGTCGATGCGGTAAAAGTCACGCTTGAGAAATGCCCGCCAGAGCTTGCGGCCGACATTATGGATCGCGGTATTGTGCTTACAGGCGGAGGCGCGCTGCTTCGCAATCTGGATAAGCTGCTTGCCAGTGAGACAGGAATGCCTGTCATCGTTGCAGATAATCCGCTGGATTGCGTAGCGATTGGTACGGGCCGTGCGCTCGATAATATTCACCTGTTTAAGACTAAGAACAGTTCGACACTTCGTTCGAGACGTTAAGATCGGGCGAATATGAAGACGATAATGATTAGCGGCGCCGTCCATTCCGGGCGGCCAAGCCGCTTTTCTATTTGTATCCATTGCCAGAAACGGATTCGTTCGTCATAGACGAGGGGCCGTTTCTGCTTGTTTAAGATTGCGGATTTGATGATAGCCGCACATCTTTGCAAGCCGATTTGCCAAAGAAGTTACTCCATGAGCATCCTTCCGGCAAATTGGTTGTTTCAAGACGAACTGTGGCAAGGTACAATTAGAAGAAATACGAAGGATTGGAGGGTGCTTCCACTGTTTAAGCTGCTGGGCAACAAAAGATTATTTGTTTTGTTGATAGGACTTATTCTATTTATTGCGGTGATGGGCTTTACCCTCGGATCAAGAGCAGGCTTATCCTGGCCGGAGAAGTTTGTGAAGGATACGGTAGGCTTCGTGCAATATATATTTTATAAACCTACCTCATATATAGCGGGTATTGTAGAGGACATCTCCGACCTGCGTTCTCTCCAGGAAGAGAATGAACAACTGAAGATTGCTTTATCTCATTACACGCGCGACAAAGTTAGATTTAACCGGCTCGAGCAGGATAATGCGCAACTTCAGAAAGCTCTTGATTTTACCAAGGCCCAGAAAGAACAATATAACTATACTTGGAAGATTGCTCAGGTTGTCAGCGTCAATGATGATCCCATCAACCGGTCGATTGTCGTGAACATCGGCGAGCGGGAGGGCGTCAAGGTAGGGATGGCCGTACATTCTACAGAAGGATTAGTTGGTGTGATTAGCCAAGTGAGCCACTTCACATCTACCGTCAGACTGGCTACAACGATGGATGCCAAGGATCCGAATTCCAATGGTATTGCAGTAACTGCCCAAGGTAAGGAAAATGATGTGTTCGGAGTCATTGAATCTTATGATCAGACCACCGGCAATTTCCTCATGTCTCGGATCACTTCGCCTTCTCCGCTCGCAGAGGATGACCTGATCGTCTCCTCGGGTGTCGGCGGTGTATTCCCTCGGGGAATGGTGATCGGCACGGTGCAAAGCATTGATGTTGGTCAATATGGTCTGACCTACACGGCCACGGTGAAACCGGCAGCAAGCTTTACCGATTGGAAAGAACTGTTCGTGGTGTTTGCTCCGGAGGTTGAGGAATAGTGATGAATAGGAAATCTGTATTGATTTTGCTGCTGTTCGTCCTGTTCATTATAGAAGGTACAATCATCCCCTGGCTGATCCCATACGCTTGGCAGACGCGCCTGTTCCCTCATCTGGTTTTTGTTGTGATTATGTATTTTTCTATCTTTGAGAACCGTTATACTGGTTTGGTTCTTGGTATTATTTTCGGATTGCTGCATGATATTGTTTTCTATGGGGCTATCATCGGGTCGTATTCTTTTGCGATGGGATTTACGGGCTATCTGGTCGGGGTTCCGTCGCGGTCGCGCCCGATGCCACTCCCTATGGTACTGATCGTCATTATACTTGGAAGCCTGTTGCTGGACTCTACGTTGTTTGGCATCTATTCCTTGTTCGAGCTTACGCATCAACCTTACTCGTGGGCATTCGTCAATCACATTATTCCGAACCTGTTCATTCAATTTGTATTTGCTCTGGCGATTTATGTGCCGTTAAGACGGCAGCTTGAGATTATTACGAAGCGCCGTTCTCCGGAACAGAAGTCCTAACTTCGTATATTTCAATGAATGCAAGCAGGAACTTGTTTGCCTCTGCGCGAATTGAATAAGAGGGAGGGACAGGCTTATGACGGTGAAATCCAACCATGTGACAATTAAGGGCATCAAGGATGGCCTGGTTTTCCTGTTTGACGATAATTGCGAATTCGAAGCTCTTCTTGAAGAATTGCGCTATAAATTGGAGCACAGCCATCAGAACATACTGACCGGTCCGATTATTCATGTCGATGTGAAATTCGGAATGAGAGTGATCTCGGATGAAGAGAAGGAAGCGCTGCTTGATATATTAAAGCAAAAAGGAAACTTGCTTATCCGTTCCGTAGATACACCGGGTGTGGTAACTGAAGAGGATACGGCGAAGATTACGACGATGTGCGGAATGATTCGTTCCGGGCAGGTGCTGCATCATGAAGGCAACCTGCTCTTCTTGGGAGACGTTAATCCCGGGGGAATGATTACGTGCACCGGAGATATTTTAATATTGGGAGCTCTTAGAGGGATGGCCCATGCCGGCTATACTGGCAATGAGGAGGCGGTCATAGCCGCCTCCTATTTGGCACCCACGCAGCTTAGGATCGCAGAGATCATCAGCAGGCCACCGGACGAGTGGGAGAATCGGGAGACAAGTATGGAGTTCGCTTTTTTACGTGACGGGAAAATGCAGATAGACAAGATTACGAATATGCTCCGGGTCAGGCCGGATTTAAACGTGTTCAAAGGGGTGTAATTGATGGGAGAAGCTATCGTTGTCACGTCTGGCAAAGGCGGCGTCGGCAAAACGACGACATCGGCTAACATTGGCACAGCGCTTGCGTTGCTCGGCAAGAAGGTCTGTCTGGTCGATACAGATATCGGTCTCAGAAATCTGGATGTCGTTATGGGTCTGGAGAATAGAATTATCTATGACCTGATCGATGTCGCAGAAGGACGCTGCCGCTTGAATCAAGCGCTTGTGAAGGACAAGCGGTTCGAAGAGTTATATATGCTTCCTGCAGCGCAGACGAAGGACAAAAATTCCGTCTCGCCTGAGCAAGTGAAGGATATCGTGCTGGAATTAAAGAAGGAGTATGAATACGTCATTATCGATTGTCCTGCCGGGATTGAGCAGGGATTCAGAAATGCGATTGCTGGCGCTGATCAGGCTATCGTAGTTACAACACCGGAGAATGCAGCTGTACGTGATGCGGATCGTATTATCGGACTGCTGGAAAATTCGCAAATTTCTTCTCCCAAGCTGGTGGTGAACCGCATTCGCACGAATATGGTGAAATCGGGTGACATGCTGGATATTGATGATGTTCTTCAAGTGTTGAATATCGATCTGCTGGGTATTGTTCCTGACGATGAACTGGTAATCAAAGCGGCCAATTCAGGCGAGCCTACGGTGATGAACCCGGAATCGATGGCGGCGATTGCCTACCGCAACATCGCGCGCCGAATTCTGGGGGATACCGTGCCGCTGATGCTTCTGGAGCAGAAACAGGGCAGATTCAAACGTTTCAAGAAATTTTTTGGAATGGGCTGATCTATTATATAACTGATTGAACCGGTGCCGTTGGCATCGGTTTTTTTGTGCCTGGCTGCAGGTGCTTCCTACGCTGGTGTTCCATTCATACTGAAAATAAGCTTGTTCATATTCTGACGCTGCTGTTCATAAATATAGAGTATGACAAAGCGGGCTGCTGTTCCAAGCTGCACCGGAGGTGGAGTGGTTTATTGGAAGCAAGCGGCCTGAGCGGAGGAATGAGAACGATGGATGTGAAGTCGAATGTTAAGAAACGGCGTGAGGAGAGGATCAGACAGCTAACCTCGGCAGAGGCGTACAAGCCGATCCTCCAGGATAGAATGCGCAACGATCATCCATACCGGTCATCCGCCCAGCCCGGACAAGGGAACATCGTCGGTTATAGCGGCGTGTCGGATGAGGTGGAACCCGATCCGGAACTGCTCTGGAAGAGAGGACAAGGCCGCTGGCAAGATATCGGCGGCTATAATTCCAGCGGAGGCGGAGGAGATGATTACTTCGGAGACAAGCGGAGGCCTAACTTCTGGACCTCGCTGTTTGTTCGACTTATGATTAGTGCGCTTATCTTCGTGGGCATTTGGGGTGTCGAGCGATATGAACCGGATTGGGCGTTTCCGGTAAGGGCTTTTGTAGCCAGAGCTCTAACAGAGGAGATTGATTTTGGCGCTATCGAGGCTTGGTATGAGAGGAATATCGGTGGCGCTCCCTCCTTCATTCCCATTTTTAAGCATAATGAGGATAAAGGTATGAAGGTTGGCGCAGCCGGCGGGTTCACATCGCCGTTAACCGGACATTTGGCCAATCCCTTTGCCCTCAGTCTGAAAGGGGTGGAGATCATTCCGAAGGAGCTGGAAGCAGATCGTACGATGGTGAAAAGTGTGGATACTGGACGCGTGCTGGACGTGAAGCTGGATGCCCTGACCGGAATGACCGTAACGGTGCAGCATTCGAACGGCTATAAATCGATATATGGGCATTTGGAAGAGGCTATGGTCAGCAAGGGAGATTGGGTTGAAGGGGGCGATTCGATCGGGAGTCTTGATGCTGGAGAGGGGGATACACTCCCAACCCTATATTTTGCCTTAAAAAAGAACGATCGATTTATCGATCCGACGGATGTGATCTCGTTTGATTAAGTGGAACGGCATCAAGATTTCGGTACATCCCTTCTTTGTCATCATCATGCTGGCTTCGGTGCTAACCGGCCATTTTCTGGAGCTCATCGCCTTGTTCACAATCGTATTTATTCATGAAATAGGACATGTCGTCGCCGCCCGATGTTACGGCGTTCAGGTGCTGGCGATTCAGATGTTGCCCTTCGGTGGGGTTGCGGAAATGGAGGATACGACTCATCTCACGGCACGAAGGGAGATCGTCATCGCCTTGGCCGGACCTTTGCAGAATATTCTTCTAATCGGAGTGTCGCTGCTGTTACATGTTTGTGGATTATGGGAGGGAGCTTTCTTTCTCTATTTTATTAATAGCAATCTCATCATCGCCTCATTTAACTTACTTCCGATTCTTCCATTGGATGGAGGGAAAATATCGCAAGCTCTAATCAGTTTAATACTGCCATTTCATCTGACGCTGGTCTACTCCCTGCGAATCAGCTTATTATTCAGCCTTATGGTGCTGGTCTACTCTGTACTTCCACCTTTGCTTGGACAAGGTATGCTGAATTTAAATTTGCTGCTGGTAGGATTATTTCTGCTCTATTCCAATTGGACGGATTACCGTAATATCCCTTATCGTTTTATGCGTTTCCTCGTTAATCGGGATCAGTCCTTTGTTCGTCACTGGACGACCGGGGGGCTCGCTCAGCCAATTGTAGCGAATAAAGCGAAACCTTTAGAACAAATCTTACGTCTATTTAGAAGACAGAAGTACCATTTTATATATGTCATGAACAGGCAGGGCGATATTGTGGCTGTGTTGCCAGAACAGAGAATTATTTCCTCTTTTTTGCGGGGCAAGCCTAAGGATTAGTAGGACTATATCATGTTATAATGGTAGAGCAGTTTTGATAGAAAGTAAGGCAAAGGGTGAGATGATGAAGCGAATGATTGTTCACTGCGGCCCTGATTCCACCCAAATGGCGCTGCTGGAAGACGGCAGATTGGTGGAGTATGCAGCAGAGAGTTCTCAGAGGCGGGGACTGGTGGGCAGCTTTTTTAAGGGCAAGGTTGTGAATGTTGTTCCTGGTATGCAGGCTGCTTTTGTTGATATAGGACAGAAGAAGAATGCATTTCTTTATATTGATGACTTGCTTCACCCGCATTTGGAGAGACAGCCGCGGCAAAAGCCGGCGATTACGAGCCTGCTCAAAGCAGGGCAAGAACTGATTGTGCAGGTTGTTAAGGATGCGTTAGGCAACAAGGGAGCCCGGGTTACAACTCATTATTCATTACCTGGAAGATGGCTTGTCTACATGCCTACTGCAGGGTATGTTGCTGTATCCAAGAAAATCGGACATGAAGATGAGAGATCAAGACTAAGAGCAATTGGTGAGGAATTGCGCACGGAAGATGAGGGACTTATTCTGCGGACGGTTGCGGAAAATGCGGAGCCAGCTTCGATCGCAGAGGACCTGGGCCTGCTTCGTGATCGCTGGAACCATATCAAGGACACAGCCAAGAAGATCGGTGCGCCAAGCCTGCTGCATCATGATCTTGGAATGGTTCAACGTCTTATGCGGGATATTTATAGTCCTGAGACGGACGAGCTGATTATGGATTGTCCAGAGCAGCTGGAACAGGCGAATGAATTTCTGGGTACGATGCTCCCGGGGAAATTCCCCAAGCTTACGGTATATGAGGGAGAGGACGGATTATTTGAGCATTATGGAATTCGTCAGCAGCTGGAGAAGGATTTCCAGCGTAAGATCTGGCTTCCGGGTGGCGGGTACATAGTATGGGATAATACTGAGGCGATGACCGTAATCGATGTGAATACCGGCCGCTTTACCGGCGGACAGACGCTGGAGGAGACGGTATTCCAGACGAATATGGAAGCCGCCAGGGAAATTGCCAGGCTGGTGCGGCTCCGCGATGCCGGAGGCATTATTATCGTCGATTTCATCGATATGGATCGGGAAGAGCATCAGAGTGAGGTATTGGACATGCTGGAATCGTCGTTGGACGGGGATCGTACACAACATCATGTTCTGGGATGGACCAAGCTAGGCCTGCTAGAGATGACCCGTAAGCGGGTGCGGGAAGAAAGTGTACTGCTGCTAACTGATTAGTCCATGTAGTGATTGTTTCTCTAATGAAACGTAGTACCGCTATTTACGTGAAATAAGGCCATCAGAAATTGTAACGAAACTGGGTATCGTTATATGAGCGAATTAGCAGCTTTTCGCCTGTAATGAGTCCGAATAACGATATAGAGTTTCGTTAGAATAGAATTCCTCTTGTTTTTGAGGAAATAGCGATTTACAGTTTCGTTATGTCAGAGGAAGGCGTTGAGAAAAAAAGAAACCACACTTCAAAACGAAGTGTGGTTTCTTTTTATCCTAATACTCCGATCATCAAAATGCCGCAGAAGATGATAATGGAGGTGGTGATTCTTCTTAAGCCTTGCTGCTCCTTCAGAAGCATAACTCCGAGGAAGGTAGCGAATACAGTTCCGATTTCTCGCAGCGGGCTGATATGAGCCATCGGCGCCTGCTGCATCGCAAACAGGAAGAGCAGATATGAACCGGGGTTCAGGAACGCACCGAGAAGGATGGTGTTGCGGTTTGTCTTCCATTCTCGCTTCAACGCCTTCGACCTTAACACGAGTGGGGTCAATCCGGCCACAAAGCCGATATTGGTCACTTCAAGCAGGGCCAAGGGGGAGATATTCCCCAGATTCAACTTATCTACGAAGACATAGCTGGTAGTACACAGTCCTACTAAGAGCGCCAAAGCGAAGGGCTTCAGATTTTGCGGTTGTCTGTTGGCGGTTTGCTTGTGTCCGACACTGATACCACTTAGAACGAAGAATCCGCCGATCATAAGTATAATGCCGGTCCATCCGAATAACGACAAGGATTCCTTGAGAAATATGACCCCGATCAGCGGCACCAGCAATGTGCTTGTGCCCCGCATAATCGGATAAATCTGCGACAAATCGCCGAGTTCATAGGTTTTTGATAATAACCAGGAATATACCCCTTGTAAAAGAACGGATAACAATAATAATCCATAAGCGCCTAAGGATAGCGGGGTTTTCCAAAGTTCCACAATAAGTACGGGCAGAAGCAGAACTGAGGGGATCATCATGATCGTCCACAGGAAGACGCCCTTATTGATGCTGCGCTTCGTAAACAGGTTCCAGACTGCATGACACAATCCGGAGGCCAGAACTAGCAAGATAGGTATCACCATTTGTTATACAGCAGCCTCTCTATTATTTTGCATTTTCAGGTTGATGGATCGGTTGTTCAGTCACTGCTGTACCGTCCTCAAGACGCAGCCAGGTTGTGAAGTCCTTCTCTCCTTCAGTGAGACGAATGACGCGCGCCCCGCGCGGGAATCCTTCACGGCCATAGGTGTTGAAGCCTGTTGCCCGGCCGTAGCAGAGACGAATGCCGTAGAGGCTGCCGTGATAATCATTGACGTGGTCATGACCACAGAAGGTCCCGACGACATCTCCCATTTCAAGCAGCGTCGTAAACAGACCTGAATTCACAGGTGCGCTGCAGACGCGTTCGAATTTATTGCCGTAGCAGACCTGTGTATCCCACATCTCTTGGTATTCGGGAACCGGGATATGAAAGAAAGCAAGGGCTGGCGATTTCTCAGTCTGATACCCGGCATTAAGACGAGCCGATTCGCTGGCCAGCCAATGGATCTGATCCCGGCGCACCCAGTTATAGTACGGGACATGCTCCAGTGGCGATGTGCTCCCGGAGTCAAGAAAATACAAATGGAAAGCGGGATTACCTTTGGAATCGATCAATTCAATAGAATAATTGCCCTCACCATAAAGCTCTTCAGGACCGGCTTCGGCCACCGTATGCGGCTGGGATAAAACAACCTGCATAAGTTCTTTGCGGGTAATCCGATTCTCGGTATCATGGTTGCCGAAGACGACAGCCCATGGGATGCGGCGTTCTTCCACAACAGCTACAGCGTCGCTGAAGGCCTGTGCGGGATTTACGCATTCATCATTGTCATCCCCGGTATAGATAACATCCCCTGTAAATACGACGAGATCCGGGTGCTCGGTTTCTAATGCCAGCTCCATTAATTTGCGGGTGTGCTGGTCGGCCTCGGATCCATTTTTCCAGTGCAGATCCGTAAATTGTACAATTGTAAAGGTTCCATCCTGACGATAAGATAAGCGGCGGCTCATAATGCCCCTCCTCATTGTTATGTTGTTGTTTCTTGTTTATTAATGTTGTTTTCGTGTTGATTCTATGCCTTGATAACACTTTTGTCAATCCTTTTATAGAAGTTTGTAAAATCTATGTAAATATGGGGAGATTGTAATCAAGAAACGAGCGGCAAACAGAGATGTGAAGTTTGACAAAATTTCCAAGTAAACGATACACTTAAAACAAAAACAACAACAAAACACATTAATGTGCGTGTGTAAAAGATTGATATTCAGCACCCATGCTCATATATTTGATGTCCGTTTCATTGAAACGATTCAGCTGGATGAAGCTAGGGACTGAGGAGCGGAACTATACGTTTTCGTAGAACACGACCGCGAAGGCCATTTGCTTGTAGTGAGTATGTGACCACCTGAGATCAATGGGATTACGCTTACCCCGATCATCCTGCTGTCCGACAGATGGAAACATGGCAACCTACATTCGCATTGCGGTCGTTCATTTTGAATGTTTCGACCGGTTTTCTTATCCAAAGCGGGCTTTGGATCCCCGCTAAATCATATAGCTTGTTGAATACAGGAGGGAACGACATGTCCTTAACCTATGAAGAGCGCCGTCAGACCATTCTCGCACAGCTAGGCAAAGAAGGTAAGGTCCAGGTACATGAATTGGCGGGAATATTTAACGTCTCCACGGAGACAATTCGCCGTGACCTGGATCGATTGGAAAGGGAAGGGAAATTACGCAAAGTATACGGTGGTGCTGTCCAGACCCGTTCGGAATGGATTGAACCAACCTTCATGAAGCGATCGCAAATGAATCACGCCGAGAAGCAGTCGATCGGCAAACTTGCGGCTTCGCTGGTTAGAGAAGGGGAGACCATTCTCCTTGATAATGGAACAACGACGCTGGAGATAATGCGGGAGCTGAAGCATCGTGCTGATGTGACCGTCATTACCAACTCCGTGCCAGTACTCACCTGTGCGCTGGAGGAATTCCAGGGAAGAATTATTTTTGCTGGCGGGGAGGTTAGCAAGCTTTGTCAGGCCTCCACAGATGCGATCGCCCACCATTTACTTGACCAGTTTAAGGTGAACAAGGCCTTTATTTCTGCCGGGGGCATCTCGCTGGTCGATGGAATTACCGAGTATAATCTGGAAGAAGCGCAAATGTCGCGGAAAATGATGCAGCGTACAGAGGAAGCTATTCTCGTTGCCGATCACTCCAAGTTCGGAGTTACGACCTTTGCGCAAATCGCTCCGCTGGAGCAGATCTCCATGATCGTTACCGATCCGGGCTGCTCGCAGGAATGGATCGATGCGTTAAACAAGCTGGATGTCGAGGTGCTGATCAGCAGCAGCGAAGCGACGGGGTGAACGGCTACACTAAAATTGAGGTATTAAATCACTTTGAAGCACGGTTGCTCTATCCTTGATTTTCTTCGATCGGTTTTCATATTAGCAGTGGACTTCCATGCTCCCTTTAAAAATAATTGATTTTCGTTTTTGTTCATGTTATCATACTATGGTATGTGTTATGAGGGAGTCTTGTACACATGCTGTAACCGCTCCGATCAGGTATGCAAGTCCGCTTTCTTGTAGAGCGGCACCTGAATTAGGCGAGTCTGAGACATGAGGAGGTGCAAGCAAATGTACGCAATTATCGAAACTGGTGGTAAACAATACCGCGTTCAAGAAGGCGATGTTCTTTACATCGAGAAATTGAATGCTGAGGACGGCGCAAGCGTGACGTTCGACCGTGTATTGGCAGTATCCAAAGGTGAAGGTTTGGTAGCGGGGGCTCCGTTGGTATCCGGCGCTAGTGTAACAGCGAAAGTTGAGAAGCACGGCAAAGGCCAAAAAGTAGTCGTTTACAAATACAAGCCTAAGAAGAACTACCACAAGAAACAAGGTCATCGTCAACCTTACACTAAAGTAACGATCGAGAAAATCCAAGCGTAAGAAGGTGCGGTAATTGATTATCGTGTCTATACTGCGTCAAAAGGATGACAACATCGTTGGTTTTAAAGTGTCCGGTCATGCTAATTACGACGATAGTGGGAAGGATATAGTATGTGCCGGAGTCTCGGCCATCACTGTTGGAACGGTTAATTCCATCGAGGAGCTCACAGGTACTGTGATGAAATCGAAGGTGAAGAGCGGCTTTCTGAATGCAAAGCTGCCAACGGATCTGAAGGCAGAGGTGTCGGAGCAGGTACAGCTGTTGCTCTCGTCTATGGTTGTAATGCTGAAGACAATCGAGGATTCATACGGAACGTATATTCAGATACAGAACGTTATTACTTGAAGAAGGAGGTAGATGGACAATGTTGAAATTAGATCTTCAGTTGTTCGCTTCGAAGAAGGGCGTAGGTTCTACAAAGAACGGACGCGACAGTATTGCTAAGCGCCTTGGCGTTAAGCGTGCGGATGGTCAAGTTGTAACTGGCGGAAGCATTCTCGTTCGTCAACGCGGAACGAAAATTCACCCAGGTACTAATGTAGGCATCGGCAAAGACGATACGCTGTTTGCAAAAGTTGACGGCGTAGTGAAGTTCGAACGTTGGGGCCGCGACCGTAAAAAAGTGAGCGTCTACCCAGTGGAAGTTGCTCCAGTAGCAGCTGCAGTCGAAGCTTAAGAACTTTGCTAATATAGCGAAGGTTTACAAAGTCCTTGGCACCTAGATGCCAAGGACTTTTTGATTTTATAGACGGCATTTTCTACCAGAACTGACTGGAGAATAAGCGTTTTCGGACAAGGATTGTGATATACTGTGTATATATCGAGTTGTAATGATTTTACTTAATCTGTGCAGAAACGAGGAAGGTTATGAAACGTCGATTCGCGATTCCGACTCTTTTCGCAGTGATTGTGCTGACTTGTCTAACTTCCATGTATTTCATTCAATCTATAACCGGATTTATCCTTATCAGTCTATGTTTGTTAATTTTATTTCAGGGCTATATCAGATATATCCAAAGACGGGCTGCAGATGAGCGCAAGCATTTACTGGAATCGGTACAGAGGACGGCCACAGCTACGCTGGGTCATCATCGCCATGACTGGATGAATGATCTGCAGCTGATTTACGGCTATTTGAAGCTTGGAAAATATGATAAACTGGGTAGCTGTGTGGAAAGAATAAAAGATCAAATGGCATTAGAGAGCAAAATATCAAGGCTGGGTGTTCCGGCGCTCGTATTCTTTCTGCAATCCTTCCGTGAGGTGAACAGATCAATCGATCTCAAAATAGAGATCAGGGATGAACTGCAGCTGGATCATATGCTCCAGGTTGAGGATGCTGAAGAGTTGACGGAAGCGATTGTGGAGACGATTAAGAAGTTCCAGTTCATAGGGCGCTCCTCATGGGATGAAGTCTTGGAGCTTCGCATGAGCCTGTATCAGGAAAATGGTGAGGTTATTGCCGCTTTCTATCCAGAGGTAGAGGCGGACAACGCTGAGAAATTGCATCGATATATCGATGAATGGCAGCGTGACAGACGGGTTCAAGTGGAGCGGATGGAATCAAACCGCTTCTCCTGTAGATTAAGAGTACCGCTGAAGGCTTCAGTGCAAAATACAAATGAGGTGAACGCATGTTTGTAGATAAAGCGAAAGTATATGTAAAAGGAGGCGACGGTGGAGATGGGATCGTCGCTTTCCGACGTGAAAAGTATGTTCCGGAAGGTGGTCCGGCCGGCGGAGATGGCGGCAAAGGGGCGGACGTTATTTTTCGCGTTGATGAAGGTTTGCGTACGCTGATGGACTTCCGGTACCAACGCCATTTCAAGGCGCCGCGTGGCGAGAAGGGACGCAACAAAAGCCAGAACGGTGCTAATGCTGAGAATATGATCGTAAGAATTCCTCCGGGTACTGTCGTCATTGATGATGACACGCAGGAAGTTATCGCGGACCTGACACGCCATGGTCAACAGGTTGTTGTAGCCAGAGGCGGGCGTGGGGGACGCGGAAATATCCGCTTTGCGACGCCGAATAATCCGGCTCCGGAACTCGCCGAGCATGGAGAAGAGGGCCAAGAGCGCTGGGTCGTGCTGGAGCTGAAGGTTATGGCTGATATCGGCTTGGTCGGATTTCCGAGCGTAGGTAAATCTACACTGCTCTCGGTTGTATCTGCTGCGAAGCCAAAGATCGGAGCTTATCATTTCACAACGATTACACCGAATCTCGGTGTTGTAGATGTTGGTGATGGCCGAAGCTTTGTTATGGCTGACCTGCCGGGTCTGATTGAAGGTGCGCATGAAGGAGTCGGGCTGGGACATGAATTTCTGCGCCACATTGAGCGTACAAGGCTGATTATTCATATGATTGATATGGCCGGCTCTGAGGGGCGCGATCCCTTCGATGATTGGCAGAAGATTAATGCTGAATTGGATCAGTACAACGCTGAGCTGGCTAAGCGTCCGCAGATTATTGTTGCTAACAAGATGGATATCCCTGAGGCCGCGGACAACCTGAAGGAATTCCGCAAGCGGATTGGGGAGATTAACCCGGAGCTTGAAATTCTGGAGATGTCCTCATTGACCCGGCAAGGAGTTCAGGAAGTGTTGTATAAGGCCGCTGATCTGCTGGATCAGATCCCTGAAGAGCCGGCTGTCGAAGCGGTTGCTGAGCAGACGGAACGTAAGATCTATAAGTTGGATAAGAAGGAAGACAACAGCTTCACTATCCGCCGTGAGAACGAAATGTTCGTCGTGGAGAGCGAGACGATTGAGCGCATGATGAAGCGAATGCAGTTGAATACGCATGAGGCCATCCTGAAGCTGGCCCGCACCCTCCGCCATATGGGTGTGGATGAAGAATTGCGCAAACGCGGAGCTGAAGACGGTACAATTGTGCGGATCGGCGACTTTGAATTTGAATTTGTAGAGGGCAGCAGCTACTATTATTAATCATAAATGTACGCAGAAACGGGTACGTCTCCTGGAGGGGGACAGTAGCCGTTTTCTGTATACCTGGCTTCATCCAGCCTGATTGGTGCTGAGAGCCGGATTAATTGAAAACCCACACGCTAAGTTATTTTTAGATGTGTACCTACATAAATTACGCGAAAAATGGATTGCCGGAACGGTAGATTTCCGTTATAATGTCCACTATACAAAAACAGAAGTCTCTAAGGAGAGGACGTTTGTGAAGGAACGCTACTATTTGGTTCGTGAGGATATTCTGCCGGATGCTGTGATCAAGACGCTTCAGGTTAAGCAGCTGCTAGCCTCGGGGGACGTTAAGACGGTCAACGAGGCGGTGGCGAGAGTCGGGCTTAGCCGGAGCGCCTTTTATAAATATAAGGACGGAATCCATTTATTGAATCAGATTGAACGTGAGAGCATTGTCACGATATCGTTCGACCTGGAGCATCGTTCCGGTATTTTATCCAAAGTTCTGGGGCTGATCGCAGGCTCCGGGGGTAACGTACTTACGATAAATCAGAGTATCCCGCTGCAGGGTAAGGCGAATGTGGTTATTTCCGTAGAGACCTCGCGCTTGACAGAGGAACTGGATGAGATAATTAAGATGCTGCAAGGAACTCCCGGCGTAAGAAAGACGGAAATCGTCGGTCAAGGATAGGAATGAATCAATTCCCCCGATTAGGGGATATAGGAGGGGACAGCGAGTGAAATCAGTGAAGGTAGGTTTGCTTGGACTCGGTACGGTTGGAACTGGCGTCGTCCGTATCGTGGAAGGGCATCAGGAGGATTTGAGCAGTCAAGTAGGATCGCCGATCGTGATTGAGAAGGTTGCGGTGAAGAACATAGAGAAGACCCGCAGCATAGATATTGAGCGCAGCAAGTTGACGGAGGATCCTTGGGAAGTGATTCGTGATCCCGAGATCGATGTCATCGTTGAAGTAATGGGCGGCGTGGATCAGACGAAGGAGTACATTCTGGAAGCGTTGAACCGGGGCAAGCATATCGTCACAGCCAACAAGGATCTGATGGCGCTTTATGGAGCGGAGATTATGGATGTGGCTAGGGAGAAACAATGCGATATATTCTATGAAGCGAGCGTGGCTGGAGGGATCCCGATTATCCGCACGCTGATTGAGGGCTTCTCCTCGGATCGTATTATGAAGATCATGGGTATCGTGAATGGAACAACGAACTATATTTTATCAAAAATGAGCCAGGAAGGCGCTTCTTATGATGATGTACTGGCTGAGGCGCAGGAGCTTGGTTACGCTGAGGCAGACCCGACTTCGGATGTCGAGGGACTGGATGCCGCTCGTAAGATGGCCATTCTCGGTTCGCTTGGTTTCCGGACCAATGTGGATCTGCAGGACGTAGCCGTTCGCGGGATAACTGCAGTCTCTAAGGAAGATATACTGTATGCCAAGAGAATGGGCTATGAGATAAAATTGCTTGGCATCGCGGAACGGCAGGACGATGAGTACAGCATAAGTGTTGAGCCGACCATGGTGAAGCATAGCCATCCGATCGCTGCAGTAAATGGCGTGTTTAACGCAGTATATGTGTATGGCGAAGCGGTTGGAGAGACGATGTTCTACGGTCCCGGTGCGGGAGAAATGCCAACGGCGACTTCGATCGTTGCTGATCTGGTCGCAGTAATCAAGAATCAGAAGCTCGGGGTAAATGGCCTGAGAGCGATTGGTCCGTACAAACCTAAGAAGCTGAAGGACGATGAGCAAATCGCTTATAAAAATTACCTGCTGCTTCAGGTGGCCGATAAGGCAGGGGTACTGTCGAAGATCACTCAGGTATTCGCCGAATATGACGTAAGCCTGGAATCCGTCGTGCAGTCTCCAAATGCCAGCATGAGCGATGTGGAGATTATTATCGTTACCCATAATGCGAGCAAAGCGGCGATGAATAAGGTACTAAGCCACTTTGAATCGCTGGATGTTATCCGCAGGGTGAAGAGCGTGTACCGCGTAGAGGGCTAAGAGTAAGGAGCTTATAGATCATGAATAATTCCAAGATGATGATGGTTGACGATATGAAGGTGGTAGGTTATGAGTAGGGTTCGCAGCTCGGGCGTTCGGGTTCAGGTTCCGGCAAGTACAGCCAATTTGGGGCCGGGATTTGATACGCTAGGCATGGCATTATCCCTCTATTCATGGATAGAGATGAAGCCGGCCGATACAACGGTTTTTCATTTATACGGGGACAATTTGGATGGACTGCCGAAAGATAAAAGCAATCTTATTTATACTGTGGCGCAGACCGTATTTGCAGAAGCCGGAGTCCGGATTCCTGAACTGGAAATTTCGATGTACTCGGATATTCCGCTGACCCGTGGTCTGGGGAGCAGCGCATCGGCCATTGTCGGAGCGTTATATGCTGCCAATGCACTGATTGGCTCTCCATTGCCGCTTGCCCGTCTACTCGATATGGCTACAGCACTGGAGAATCATCCCGATAATGTAGGAGCTTCGTTATACGGCGGAATTATTACGGCTGTATGGGACGGGGCCCACGCCGATATATTGCGGATTGAGCCGCCGCAGCATTTGGAAGTTCTGGTGGCTATCCCGGAATTTCAATTGTCCACTTCCAAGGCGCGCGAGGCTCTGCCTAAGCAAGTAAGCCTGGGAGATGCGGTTTATAATATCAGTCATTCCTCGATGCTTGCCGCGGCCTTGGCCATGGGGAGGCTCGATCTTATCTCCGCGGCAATGCAGGACCGGTTGCATCAGCCTTACCGGGCTTCGCTTGTTCCCGGAATGACGCGAATTTTGGAGGAGGCTACGCAGCATGGAGCCCTGGGTACAGCGCTTAGCGGGGCTGGTCCTACCTTGCTCGCTTTGGTCGATGCACAGTCAGGACAGGGCGAGCAGTTGGAAGCTTTTCTTCTAAAGGTGCTCAAATCCCATGATATAACAGCAAGTACGCTTTGGCTAAAACCTTGCACACATGGAGCTAAGGAGCTTACTATGGATAAAGAAAGTTCATTATTGGATTATGTAAGAGGGGAAGTCAAGGCATGATACGAATAGCATTGTTGCCTGAGGGGACGGTGTCTCATGAGGCGGTTCTTCAGTTGTTTGGCGACGAGCCTGTAGAGCTGCTTCATTACAAACAGATCTCCGATGTTTTTCTGGCAACCGAGAATGGTCTTACGGATTACAGCGTGATTCCGATGGAGAATACGATTGAGGGCTCAGTGAGTTTGCATATGGATTGGCTTGTCCATGAGGTGGACGTTCCGATGCAGATCGAATGGGTCTATCCTTCCATTCAAAATTTGATTGGACGGCGTAGTGAATTGGTGGATACTGATGGAGAAATGGATTATTCCAGGGTGTCCCGAGTCCTGTCCCATCCGGTGGCGATGGCGCAATGCATGAAATTTCTTAAAGCGCATATGCCGCACGCAGAGCTGGAGAATGTGGGAAGTACAGCGGAGGCAGTTGAACTGGTGAAGCATAATCCAGGTGAAGGCTGGGCAGCCATTGGGACTAAGCTTGGGGCCAGACGGCATGGACTTGATGTGCTTGCCAGCAAAGTGACGGATCATGACAATAATTACACTCGTTTTGTGTTGATTGGTCCTAAGCCGCTGCCGGTTTTAGAAGAAGGCGCGCAAAGGAAGACCAGTATTCTGGTCACTTTGCCCGAGGATTTTCCGGGTGCGCTGCACCAAGTGTTATCTGCATTTGCCTGGCGCAAGCTGAATCTATCAAGAATTGAATCCCGTCCAACGAAGAAGAGGTTAGGCAGTTATTATTTTTATATGGATGTGTTGGCCGCACTGGATGCGGTATTGCTTCCCTCTGCTATAGAAGAGATCGAGGCCTTAGGATGCCAAGTCAGAGTGCTTGGTAGTTATCCTAGTTATTCTAGCAAAGTACTAAATTCGGAGGTGCAATATTAATGGCAGAACAATGGATTTATCTTAATGGGCAGTATGTGACGAAGGAGAAGGCAACCGTCTCTGTCTATGACCACGGCTTCTTATACGGTGATGGGATCTTTGAAGGTATCCGCATTTATAACGGCAATATCTTCAAATGCAAAGAGCATTTGGATCGTCTGTATGATTCGGCGAAGTCGATTATGCTGGAAATTCCGCTAAGCTATGAGGAAATGGAGCAAGCGCTGGTAGAGACACTGCGTCGCAATGAGATGCGCGATGGCTATATTCGCCTTATTGTCTCCCGTGGCCCAGGCAATCTGGGACTTGATCCTAATCGTTGCGAGAAGGCTTCTGTCATTATTATTGTGGAGCAGCTTGCGATCTACTCCGAGGAAGCATACAAGAACGGACTTAAGGCGGTATCCGTGTCGACGCGCCGCAATATCCCGGATGCGCTCAATCCAAAGATCAAATCGTTGAACTACTTGAATAATATTCTCGTTAAGATTCAATCGAACCTGGCCGGTGCCGGTGAAGCGATCATGTTGAATGCTCAAGGTTATGTTACGGAAGGGTCCGGGGATAATATTTTCGTAGTCAAAAATGGAACTATTACGACGCCACCGTGCTATCTTGGAGCGCTTGAAGGGATTACTCGTCAGGCGATCATCGAGATTTGTGAGAAGAAGGGCTGCAAGCTGAAGGAAGAGCCATTCACGCTGCATGATGTCTATGTGGCCGATGAAGTGTTCCTGACGGGCACGGCGGCTGAGGTTATTGCTGTTCGCGAAGTCGATGGACGGATTATCGGCAGCGGTCAAGCTGGCCCTGTAACCTTGAAACTGCTTGAAGAGTTCCGCAGCATCGTGGATCAAGACGGAGTGAAAGTCTGGTAATTCAATTCATAGAAGAGCTTCGCCTCCCTAGTGGATGGCGAGGCTTTTTTTGTTTTGCTTTTTTTATTTTCGTGGATGTCAAAACTAGGCTTTTTGCATAGGATGTATTAATTGGGCCCCGGGCGAATATCACGTACCGGAGAAGAAACCTAGGAGGTCTTTAGCGCGTGAAAATACACATCGTGAAAAAAGGCGATACATTATATGAGCTATCTCAAAAGTACAATGTACCGCTGCAGAAGTTAATTGAAGCCAACCCGCAGATCGCTAATCCAGATCAATTGAGCATCGGAGAGAAGATTAAAATTCCGGCTGGTGCAGTGCAGGTGGAAGGCGACGGCTACAAGCATGTTGCCAAACAAGGGGATACGCTCTGGAAGCTGTCCAAAGCCTGGGGGATCCCTCTGCAGACGCTGATCGATGCCAACCCGCAAATCAGTGATCCAAATGTGCTGAAGGTAGGAGATGTCGTCTTGATCCCGGTCAAGGGGGGAGGCGCGGCGAACCCGCCGGCACATAGCGGCTCGAATGTTGCTCCAGGAACGGGCGGGAAGAAGAATACAGCTCCGAAGCCAACGCCATTGCCAGCGCCGGCACCGGAAGTAAAGCCAGCTCCGCCTAAAGAGGAAATGACAAAACCGAAGCCAATCGCACCAGCTCCAAAACCAAATCCGAATCCGCCAGCTCCGAAGCCAATGCCAAATCCAAACCCGCCGATGCCAAATCCGAACCCACCAATGTCGATTCCCAATCCACCGATGCCTAATCCCAATCCGCCAATGCCTGCTCCAATTCAGCCAATCAAAGTAGAATTTGTGGAGCAGATTCAATTCCAGACGATCAAAAAAGAAGAGCCGTCATGCAAGCCAGTTCCTGAATGCCCGGATCCATGGACTTCGCCATTCTACTCCGTTGAGCCTTTTGGCGGCGGGGGAATGATGCATCCGTCTTCTCCATGTGGATGTGATGATCATACCGGACATATGACCCAACACGGACATCATACTCATCCTATGAAAGAAAACATGTCGATGCATGAAGAAATGCCAAGCGGGAATGTATCATCCTTCTATGATTTTCCGCAGCTGCCTAACCAAGGTCCGTCCACGATGGGCAATATGATGGATAATGGAGCTTCTATTGGAGGATATCCGGGAATCGGAAATGATTTTATGCATCACAACCATGAAATGATGGGTATGGGATGGGGGCCTATGGGCCAGGTAGACAATCAGCCATGGGTTCAGGAGCAAGGTCAAGGCGGTTGGCCGACACCGATGCCTTATAGTGACAATAATGCACAAGCCAATATGAGTTCTAATATGGGCCCTAATATGTCGCCTAACATGTCGCCTAACATGTCTCCAAATATGGCGCCAAACAGCCAATATCCAGGGGTATCGCCACAACATTGTGGACCGGGACCTGTGTGGCCAATGCATTCTTGCGGCTGTCATTATAGATATCCTTATGGATATGAATATCCGGTAAATTCGTTTGACCCTTCGTTCCAGGCTTACCCTATGAACTATAATTCTAATCCGGTTTTTGCAGCTTCAGGGGGACAACAACCTGTCTGGTTTGAAGGTGGATTTGGAACCTTTAATGAAACTAACCTTGAACGGGAACAGCAGGCGGGAGCTTTCAAAGAGGCAACAATCTCTGAGCAAAAAGAAAGCACAGAAACCTTGGAAGCTTCGAAGCCTCAGGCACAGACCAGGTCAAAAGGGAAAAAAGAAGTTAAAATTTCGGGAAGCTCAGCAAGTTCAGCAAGCAAGAAAAGCGGTAGCAAGCGCACTGGCTCGAAGTCGGGTGCCTCATCGCAGAAGAGCCGCGCGAGTTCTACACGGCGCAATCCTTGGGGGCAGAGATAAGAGAAGATCGAGAGTGGGGCAAAAAAGGATGCCCTGCTCTCGTTTTTGTTTGAATCCTGTTTAATTTGCAAAAAGGCTTGTACTGAGCAGTATTCTATGATATATTAATAACCCGTTGGACGATTAAATGATCGTTCACGGATGTGAAAAGTACAGGCTGTTTTTAATAAAAGGCTTCAAAAACTTTTTAAAAAAGAGCTTGCCTTTCACGGAACAACATGATATATTATAAGAGTTGCTGCTGAGAACGCAGCGACGCTAAAAACGAAGTTGATCTTTGAAAACTGAACAACGAGTGAGCGGGTTTCACGTCAAGTGAAATCTAAGAAATAAGTCAGATTCAAAATGAGCTAATCGCTCTTTTCAATGAGCAACACTTTATTGGAGAGTTTGATCCTGGCTCAGGACGAACGCTGGCGGCGTGCCTAATACATGCAAGTCGAGCGGACTTG
Source organism: Paenibacillus sp. 79R4 (assembly GCF_013393165.1). Classification (NCBI taxonomy): domain Bacteria; kingdom Bacillati; phylum Bacillota; class Bacilli; order Caryophanales; family Paenibacillaceae; genus Paenibacillus; species Paenibacillus sp. 79R4. The sequence continues at coordinate 265,635 of NZ_QJOT01000009.1, forward strand.
ATGGAGAGCTTGCTCTCCAGAGAGTTAGCGGCGGACGGGTGAGTAACACGTAGGTAACCTGCCTGTAAGACTGGGATAACTAGCGGAAACGTTAGCTAATACCGGATAATTTATTTTC